>JAZOLL010000018.1:0-12183 GCA_045653105.1 Eubacteriales bacterium | reverse complement strand
AGAGCCGTCAGAGTTATAGGGCATCTCTGCGAGGGCGTAATATCTTACACCGTCAACACCGAAGTGATCTGCAAGGGTGGCTGCATAAATAACGATACCCTAAGACTTTGACATCTTATCCATACCAAAGTTGAACCAAGGATGTCCAAATACCTTCTTGGGAAGCGGAATATCAAGAGCCATAAGGAATATAGGCCAATAAATGGTGTGGAAACGAAGAATATCCTTACCGATTATGTGAACGTCTGCGGGCCAATATTTCTTGAAATGCTCACTCTGCTCATCGTAAGTTTTGTCGGGATCAAAGCCGATAGCAGTGATATAGTTAGTGAGCGCGTCAAGCCAAACGTAAGTTACATGACGGGTGTCGAAATCAACAGGAATTCCCCAAGAAAATGAGGTTCGGGATACACAAAGATCCTGAAGACCGCCCTCGAGCTTAAGGAAGTTATTTACCATTTCCTTTTTGCGTGACTCGGGCTGAATGAACTCGGGATTTGCGTCGATATGCGCCATAAGTCTGTCGGCGTACTTGCTCATCTTGAAAAAGTATGCCTCCTCCTCTGCTCTCTTGACCTCACGTCCGCAGTCGGGACACTTGCCGCCCTCTGCCTGAGTTTCGGTAAAGAAGGACTCACAAGGAGTACAGTACCAGCCCTCGTATTTACCCTTATATATATCGCCCTGCTCATAGAATCTCTTAAATTTCTTCTGAACTGCCGCCTCGTGATATTCGTCGGTAGTACGAATGAAATAATCGTAATTTACGTTCATCTTATCCCAAAGTTCTTTGATCTCACCCGCAACGCCGTCAACGTATGCCTTAGGGGTAATACCCGCATCACGCGCAAGATCCTCGATCTTCTGACCGTGTTCGTCAGTACCTGTGCACATGAATACGTCAAAGCCCATCTCTCTCTTGTAGCGAGCTACTGCGTCGGTCATAATGGCCTCGTATGTGTTGCCGAAATGAGGCTTCTTTGAGGCGTAAGCTATTGCTGTCGTTATATAAAAATTCTCCTTCATAATAAACCTCCCTAAATATAACAGTTTTATAAGGATAATTATATCATATCAACATATTATACCAAATTTTTTCTTGTTTTACAATACTTTTACAGAATTAAAATCAAAAAGTCTCTATAAAAACCAGAACGACTTGCTAAAAAGCAAGTCCTTCCTCGGGAAATATCTTTAAAATTCTGAGTTTGCGACATCATCGTCCTTGCAAGCATCAAAATCCTCTTTAGAAGCTCCACACAACGGACACACCCAGTCCGCAGGAATATCTTCAAAATCCGTACCCTCATCCACTCCGTTACCTACATCTCCAACGGTAGGATCATAAACATAGCCACAAAGTTCACAAACGTACTTCATAAAAACGCCTCCTGTTATTTTCGCTTTGGTTTGGTAATATATATAATAATATCTGCGCAAGCTCTTGTCAATAGCATTTTTTGATTTTTTGCAGAAAATAGGGCGCATCGGGAGACAAAATGAACAGATTTAAAAAATTCCTACTAAACGGAGCTATTCTTACCCTCACTTCTGTCCTTATGAGAATGATCGGGGTAAGCTTTAATGTGTACATATCAAACACTGTTGGCGCTGAAGCAATGGGCCTTTTTACCCTTATCTCTACAGTGTATGGATTTGCTCTCACTCTTGCCACCTCGGGGATAAGCCTTGCCACCACAAAGCTCGTATCCGAAGAACTCGCAAGGTCAGAAAAAGACACATCGCGATCTGTTCGGAGCGTCATGCGGGCGTGTATCGGATACAGTGTATTTTTCAGTCTTCTGGCTTCCCTCTTGCTCTACTTTCTCGCAGAACCGATAAGTATATCTGTTCTCCGCGACGAGAGGTGTATATATTCTCTAAAGCTATTTTCTTTAACGCTTTTACCTATTTCACTCTCCTCTGTTATCTGCGGATATTTTGCCGCTGTACGAAAAGTATATAAAAACGCAATCTATCAGGTAGCCGAGCAATTTATAAGGATATTCGCATCGATCTTTCTGCTCACTCGACTTTTTGCCAAGGACGTAGAAAGCGCATGCGTTTGCATAGTGGCAGGCGGTAGCATTGCCGAGATATTATCATTTCTTGTTCGCTTATTTGGATATATGCGTGAGAGAAGGAGAGTTCAAATCTCTCATTCCAAAATAGATACCAATAAAAGCTACAGAAAAAAACTACTCGGCATCTCACTCCCTCTTGCATTCAGCGCATATGTGAGAAGCGCGCTTATAACAATTGAGCACGTACTAATACCGAGAGGACTTGAAAAAAGCGGAGCAACAAGAGAGCTATCTCTTGCTGCTTACGGAACAGTTCAAAGCATGGTCTTTCCCGTTATTTTCTTTCCGTCAGCTCTGCTTTCCTCTTTCGCGGGACTTTTAGTACCCGAGCTATCTCAATCCTCTGCCAAAGGAGACCTGCGAGACACTCAAAGGATAGTATCAAATGTCTTTGAATACTCTCTTATATTTGGTATAGGTGTGGCTGGAATCATGAGCTCCTTTTCCTATGCGTTGGGGGACGCGATATACCCCGCAACAGATGCGGGGACATACATAAGGCTCATAGCTCCTCTCATACCTATAATGTATCTTGACACCGCGGTAGATTCTATGCTAAAAGGTCTTGGCGAGCAGGTATATTCTATGGAAGTGAATATCGTCGACTCCTTGCTATCCGTAATTTTAGTTATTGTGCTGCTCCCTAGGTATGCCATATACGGATATATTATGACCGTATATTTCACCGAGACTGTAAATTCTACATTGAGTATAACTAGACTTTTGAAGATAAGCAGAATAAAGCCATTAGTACTAAGACGTGTCTTTTTACCTCTCCTTGCAGTAATAATATCTACTCTAATATCAAAGCACCTACCGATATCCGGCTTGCTTTTTGTCACACACTCTTCTCTTTGTGTTTTATTTGACATAACAGAAGCAACCGCAATATATCTATTTTTACTTTTGGCATTTGGCGCTCTGAGAGTAGAAAAGCTAAAAAAAGGCGTTTCCTTGTTAAAAAAAGATAAAAAAATATCATAAACATTATAAAAAGCTCTTGAAAATACCGCGATTATGTGTTATAATCTTAATTGTTTTAAATGCAATGATGAAGTCAGCATCCCCTATCGATGTATCCCAGAGATGACCACCTTGGCTGTGAGTGGTCTATACGTCAGGTCGATCGCATTTCCCTTCGGAGCATATCCCGTGAAAAGCTTTATAGCGGGATACGGCAGACACCGTTATCTGTCATCAAAGTGTTGGCTTTGTTAGCCGAAATTTAGGTGGTACCGCGGAATGCTTTGCATCCCGTCCTATTTGGACGGGATGCTTTTTATTTTTATATAGAAAATTATAAACGAAAGGATAAAAATATGAAAGAAAAGCTTTTAGAGATAAAGGAGCAGGCGCTTGCAAGCATTGGCGCGCCCGACTCGGATCTCGAACAAATCAGAATCAAATATCTCGGCAAAAAGGGTGAGCTTACTGCGGTTCTTCGCGGAATGGGATCTCTTACCCCCGAGGAACGCCCTGTTGTAGGTCAGCTTGCGAATGAGGTTCGCGCTGAGATCGAGGACGCGATCTCCAAGAGAAACGTAGAGCTCAAGGCAAAGGCTCTCCAGGAACAGCTCTCTCGCGAGAGAATCGACGTTACAATGCCCGGGAATGCACCCAAGATCGGACACATCCACCCCCTCACCAAGGTTCAGCGTGAGCTTGAGAACATCTTTATCGGTATGGGATTCTCTATCGTTGAAGGTCCTGAGGTTGAGTTTGACTACTACAACTTCCAGGCGCTCAACATTCCTCCCAACCACCCCGCAAGAGATACTCAGGACACATTCTACATCACAGACAATATTCTTCTCCGTTCACAGACCTCTCCCGTTCAGGTAAGAGCTATGGAGAAGATCAAACCTCCGATAAGAATCATCTCCCCCGGACGCGTTTACCGTTCCGACGCCGTCGACGCAACCCACTCCCCCCTCTTCCATCAGCTTGAGGGTCTTGTAGTTGACAAGGGCATCACAATGGGAGATCTCAAGGGAATGCTTGAGACATTTGCCAAGTCTCTCTTCGGAGAGGAGACTCGTCTTCGTTTCCGTCCTCACCACTTCCCGTTCACAGAGCCCTCTGCTGAGGTTGACGTTTCCTGCTTCGTATGCGGCGGTAAGGGATGCAGACTCTGTAAGGGCGAGGGCTGGATGGAGATCCTCGGCGCAGGTATGGTTCACCCGTTCGTTCTTTCTAACTGCGGTATCGACCCCGAGGTCTACAGCGGTTTTGCGTTCGGTCTTGGAATCGAGCGAATTGCTATGACTCGTTACAGAATCGACGACATGCGTCATCTCTACGAGAACGATACAAGATTCCTTGAGCAGTTCTAAGAAAGGAAGGTCAAAGCTTTATGAATTTATCAAGAAACTGGCTTGCTGACTTCGTTGACGTCAGCGACATAAATAACAAAGATTATTGCGACAGAATGACAGATACCGGTTCTAAGGTTGAGGGCTTTGAGGTCCTTGGCGAGGAGATTGAAAACGTACTCGTTGCAAGAATCACAAAGATCGAGCCCCATGAGAACAGCGATCACCTCCAGATATGCCAGGTGGATATCGGAGAAAAAACCGTACAGATCGTTACAGGCGCACAGAACGTTTTTGAGGGCGCTATAGTTCCCGCGGCGATTCCCGTCGCAAAGCTCCCCGGCGGCATCACCATAAAGGCTGGAAAGCTCCGCGGAGTTCCCTCTGACGGTATGCTCTGCTCCTTCGGTGAGCTTGGTCTTACAGAAAACGATATGCCCGGTTATGCGGCTGACGGTATCCTCATACTTGGAGAGGAATATGCGGACAAGATAGGTATGGACATTCGCGATGCTCTTATGCTCCGTGACTCTGTGGTTGAATTTGAAATAACTTCAAACCGCCCCGACTGTCTTTCTGTTATAGGCCTCGCTCGCGAGAGCGCGGTTTCTTTCGAGCGTGAGCTCAAGCTCCACACACCAGAGGTCGCACCTCTTGGTGACGGAGACAAGATAGATAACTATCTCTCGGTTAAGATCTCCGCTCCTGACCTCTGCTTCAGATATATGGCAAGAGTGGTCAAGAACGTAAAGATCGCGCCCTCCCCGCTCTGGCTCAGAATGAGACTCAGAGCAAGCGGCGTTCGTCCTATAAACAATATTGTTGATATAACAAACTACGTTATGCTTGAGTACGGTCAGCCTATGCATGCGTTTGACTACTCTTGCATAAACGGCTCTGCTATCAATGTTCGCAGAGCAAATGACGGTGAGCTTTTCCGCTCTCTCGATGACAAGGATCACACACTTGACTCCAGCATGCTCGTTATCGCTGATGAGGGTCGCGCAGTAGCACTTGCAGGTGTTATGGGCGGTGCCAACAGCGAGATCAAGGACGACACAACAACTATCGTATTTGAGTCTGCTTGCTTCCTCGGTTCTTCAGTTCGCGTTACAGCAAAGAAGAACGGTATGAGAACAGAAAGCTCCGCAAGATTTGAAAAGGGACTTGATGCTGAGAACTGTGCGGGCGCACTTGAGCGTGCTTGCGAGCTCATTCAGCTCCTCGACGCAGGTGACGTTGTTGACGGTCTTATCGACGTTTACCCCACAAAAGAAGACGCTGTAACGCTTCCTCTTGAGGTTGAGAGAATAAACAAGTTCCTCGGTGTTGATATTCCCGCTGACGAGATGAAGAAGATCCTCACAAGCCTTGATTTTAAGGTATGTGGTGATTCCATCGTAGTTCCCTCCTTCCGCGCTGACATTAGATGCATGAACGACGTTGCAGAGGAGATAGCAAGAATCTACGGATATAACGCAATTCCCTCAACTCAGATACACGCTGATACAACTCAGGGCGGATACACTCCCGCGCAGGCGTTTGAGATATCTGTTGAGAATGCCCTTGTCGGTATGGGACTTGACCAGATCCAGACATTCTCCTTCATCAGCCCCAAGTACTATGACAAGATAAATCTCCCTTCGTATAGTGCGCTTCGCAACTCTATCGTTATCTCCAACCCCCTCGGTGAGGACACAAGCGTTATGAGAACGACAGCACTTCCCTCTATGCTTGAGGTTATCACAAGAAACGCAAACTTCAATAACCAGAATGTAATGCTCTTTGAGAACGCTACGGTCTATATTCCCACTACAGAGGGCGAGCTCCCTAACGAGAACAAGGTAGTCACTATCGGTATGTACGGAAACGTTGATTTCTACCTCCTCAAGGGTATCTGCCAGAACATTTTTGAGCTTGCGGGAATCAATAAGGTAACATACACCGCACTCACAGATTCTCCTTCTTATCACCCCGGTCGTTGCGCTGAGATCTACACCGCTGACGGCGTAAAGCTAGGTACACTCGGTCAGGTACACCCCAGTGTTATGAACAACTACGGTCTTTCTATCCCTGTATATGCTGCAGAGCTTGATTTTGAGGCTATATTCGCAAACATGAACGCTCAGCGACTCTACACACCTCTGCCCAAGTTCCCTGCAACCACAAGAGATTTCTCCTTCGTATGCGAAGAGCTCCTTGAGGTTGGAAAGATCGAAGCTGTTATGGCAAAGGCAGGCGGCAAGCTTGTTGAGGACATCGCACTCTTTGATATCTACAGAGGTCCTCAGGTTGGCGAGAACAAGAAGTCTGTATCTCTCCGCGTAACACTCAGAGCGGCAGACCGCACACTTACCGTTGAAGAGGCTGACAAGACAAGCTCAAAGATACTTGCAGCGCTTGAGCGTGAGCTTGGAATCGCACTTCGTTCCTAAGGTACAAGCTATGGAAAAAGAAAAGATAGCTCGTATAAACGAGCTTGCGAGAAAATCCAAGGAAGTTCCCCTCACCGAAGAGGAGCTTGCGGAGCAAAAAGCTCTGCGAGAGGAATATATCGCGGAAATAAGAGCTTCATTCGGCATGATGCTTGACAATACCGTTATTCAACGCCCCGATGGATCAAAGGAAGCGCTGAAGGACAAAAAGAAATAAAAGACAACGGCAGACGCCAAAGCGTCTGCCGTTCTTTTTTACTACCTTATAAAAGCTCTTAGATTTAAATAGTTCCCGTAACAACAAGTGTAGCTATACCCGGTGTCACCGTATATTCACCGGTAACAGGGTCCTGGGTATAGGTTGCGGCAGGTACTACTATTCGCCCCGGGTTTGTACTAAATACACCTGTGGTCTCATTATAATTATACTCAACACCCTCGCTCCAAGGAGCACCGTTGAAAGTTACGGACAATGCTGTGAGAATAGGATCAAAAGTATCTGTAACAGCTGCGTTATCTGTTGCCACTATATCCTGATTTCCCGTATTCTGAATAACGAAGGTATAAGATATTCTATCGTTATCAACTACCCGAGAAGGCGATATTGACTTAGTTATGCTGAGCAGCGCCTCTAGCAGTCTCGAGATCGTCTCGGAGGCTGTAACGGGTGTATTTAAGCCTGTAGCGGATACTGTTACCGTGTTGGTTATAGTGCCATCGGGATTCGGGTTAGCAAACGTGTTTGCTCTTGCCTGATATACAAGCACTGCATCACTACCACCGGTAAGATTTATTCCTCCAAAAACAAGAGGAGGACCTGCTACTACTGTGGGTGCCGCCTGAAGGACACCGTCAACAAAGAGCGTTGCAGAGCCGTCAACGTAAGTCAGCGGATATACTGTTGTGCCTGCAAGATCGTATCCGCCAAGGTTGTCTGAAACGGTTACGTTAGTCAGTGCAGAGTTGCCTGTATTTCGTAACGTAACGACATAGGTCACTATCGAATCCGGCGCATATGTGCCCTCGATCGATATCTTTGCCGCCGATAAGACCTCAAGGATCTCGCCGTAAACGATATTAGAGTTCGTGGCTGTTCCGTTGTAGGTCAGAGTTGCCTGGTTTGAAAATATAGCCATAATTTATCTCCTGTCAATTGTTTGGGGAGAATTTAAATATATCCCCCCGCAACAGTATATTCAAAACAGGCATGTTTGGGTTCAAGGGCATACCAACAAAGCGAGGAACTTACCCGTCCCAACGCACTGGGTTGGATGAGGGCGCGAAGCGTCTTACAAAAACAAAAAAGAGGATGCGCTGCATCCTCTTTTTTGTTGGTGCGAGAAACGGGACTTGAACCCGTACGGTGTAACCACACGCCCCTCAAACGTGCGCGTCTGCCAGTTCCGCCACTCTCGCATATGAAGTTTCGTTGCTCATCACAACGGATATTATTATACTATCTTTTTTCTTACTTGTCAAGGGTTTTTTTCATTTTTTTTGAAATTTTTTTATTTATTTTGAAATCTGCTTCAAGTGTCAAAAAAAGCTCCGTAAAGTCTCAAAAAATATGCATTTTCACTATATAAAAAGTACCGACAGCGAACTCTCGCTGTCGGTACTTTGTGGTTTGGAATTAATACATTCCGCCCATTCCACCGCCTGCTGCCATTGCAGCATTTGCAGCAGCCTCTGCCGCAGGATCCTTCTTATCCGCAACAACAGACTCTGTTGTGAGGATAACCGATGCGATAGAAGCAGCGTTCTGGAGCGCAGAACGTGTTACCTTTGTAGGATCTACGATTCCTGCGGACATCATATCGCAGTAAACCTCGTTGTAAGCACCAAAGCCGTAGCCGACCTTACCGCTTCTCATGATCTCGTTTACAACTACGCCACCGTCAAAGCCTGCGTTTGCAGCGATCTGACGTACGGGCTCTTCGAGTGCCTTGAGAACGATCTGAACACCTGTCTTTTCGTCACCCTCAACGGTCTCAACAAGCTTTGCGACCTCGGGGATAACATTGAGGTATGCAGTTCCACCGCCCGCAACGATTCCCTCCTCAACTGCTGCCTTTGTAGCGTTGAGAGCATCCTCGATACGAAGCTTCTTTTCCTTCATCTCTGCCTCTGTAGCGGCACCTACCTTGATAACCGCAACACCGCCTGCGAGCTTTGCAAGTCTTTCCTGAAGCTTCTCGCGGTCAAAGTCAGATGTTGTTGTCTCTATCGCGTTCTTTATCTGGTTGATTCTGGACTTGATCTCGCCGGAGTCACCTGCGCCGCCAACGATGATCGTTGTCTCCTTATTTACCTTAACCTGTCTTGCACGACCAAGCATAGCGAGAGTTGCATCCTTGAGCTCGAGACCGATCTCGGAGGAGATCACCTCACCGCCTGTAAGGATAGCGATATCACGAAGCATCTCTTTTCTTCTGTCGCCAAATCCGGGAGCCTTTACAGCTACGCAAACAAATGTTCCGCGGAGTTTGTTGAGTACGAGAGTTGTAAGTGCCTCACCCTCAACGTCCTCTGCGATTATGATGAGCTTTCTGCCTGCCTGAACCACCTGCTCAAGTACAGGGAGAACCTCCTGAATGTTGGATATCTTCTTATCTGTGATAAGGATGAGAGCATCGTCAAGGACAGCCTCCATCTTATCCATATCTGTTGCCATATAGGGAGAGAGGTATCCACGGTCAAACTGCATTCCCTCTACTACCTCAGAGTAGGTATCAGCAGACTTAGATTCCTCAACAGTGATAACACCGTCAGAGGATACCTTATCCATAGCGTCAGCGATAAGCTGACCGATAACCTCGTCACCTGCGGAGATAGTTCCGACTCTTGCGATATCATCGCTTCCGTTTACCTTCTTGGAGTTTGCAACGAGGGTATCAACTGCCTTATCAACAGCTTTCTTTATACCCTTGCGAACTACCATGGGGTTAGCGCCTGCGGTAACGTTCTTCATTCCCTCACGAACGAATGCCTGAGCGAGAAGAGTTGCGGTCGTTGTACCGTCACCTGCCGCATCGTTGGTCTTTGTTGCGACCTCTTTTACGAGTTGCGCACCCATGTTCTCAGCCTGACACTCAAGCTCGATATCCTTTGCTATAGTAACACCGTCATTAGTGATAAGCGGAGCTCCGAACTTTCTGTCAAGAACTACGTTTCTACCCTTAGGGCCAAGTGTGATCTTAACTGTATTAGCGTGCTTATCAACGCCTCTGCAAAGAGCGTTTCTCGCCTCAATTCCATAAAGAATTTCTTTTGCCATGATAAATATTTCCTTTCAATACTGTTTGATTATTCAACTATTGCAAGAATGTCACTCTGACGTACGATGTTGTACTCAACGCCGTCAGCCTTGACCTCTGTTCCGGCATATTTTGCAGTAATAACCTTATCTCCGGGCTTTACTGTCATAACGATCTCTTTACCGTCAACAAATCCTCCGGGACCTACTGCAACCACCTCAGCAACCTGGGGCTTCTCCTGTGCAGCTGCGGTAAGAATAAGTCCGCTCTTGGTCTTTTCTTCTACAGTTACGAGCTTTATAACTACTCTGTCTGCCAAAGGTTTAATAGTCATTTTTTGTTCCTCCTTATAGTAAATATATTATATAACAAACACAAATTTGGCACTCAAAAGGATTGAGTGCTAATATATACACATATTTTACTCTGTTTTACCAAAAAAATCAAGTCTTTTTTGTATATTTAACATTTAGTTAACATTTGCCAGAAAGCACGTCAAACGCTAATATTTTTATTTGAAATCGAGGATATATATGATAGAATTTCTCAATAAATATTTGTTCGGCATAGGCGTTCCTGTCCTCTTGATCTTCAGCGGAATATATTACATGCTCCTCCTCAAATGCTTTCATGTAAGACATCCTTTGACGATAATCAAATCTCTCATAAGAAAGAGCAACACGGGTGGCACTTCCCCATTTCGCGCTGTAACGCTCGCGCTTGCGGGAACGCTCGGTGTCGGCAATATCGTTGGCGTAACGTCAGCGATAGCGCTTGGCGGTTTCGGTTCTATCTTTTGGATGTGGATAAGCGCTATCTGTGCTATGCTTTTGAAATATGCCGAGATCCTACTTGCGATGAAGCATCGCATTTATGACGAAAGCGGAACTCCGCATGGGGCGGCTATGTACTACATAAAAGCCTTTTTCTCCTCTATCTCGCTTCGCAAATTCGGCTCTTTTCTTGCGGGTGTTTTTGCCGTTTTTTGCATTATCAACGCCCTCACTATGGGAAGCATGATGCAAGCAAATGCTGTTGCAGAGGCACTTGAAGGGGTCTTCTCAGTACATCCGCTCGTGTGTGGTATAGCTATGGCTCTCTTTTGTCTTTTTGTGGTATCAAGAGGCGCAAGCGCGATGTCAAGAATAACCGAGATCGTGATACCCATAGCAAGCGCAGGATATATCGCAGTATCTGTTGCAGTGATATTCATACAGAGAGAATGTCTGCCCGATGCTCTGTGCGAGATCTTTTTAGATGCCTTTTCTCCGGTTTCAGCCGCAGGTGGAGTCTTTGGCTTTCTTTTATCGCGCTCTCTTCGATTTGGGACTATCAGAGGTCTTATTTCAAATGAGGCGGGCTGTGGAACAGCGCCGACCGCTCACGCCACCTCAAGTTCAAGCGAACCCGTTGAACAGGGATTTTGGGGTATATTCGAGGTCTTTGTCGATACGATACTTCTCTGCACTATGACCGCGCTTGTTCTTATAATAAACTTTGACAAGTTGAATTTCAGAGGCAGCTGGATGATGCTCTGTATAGACGCTTACAAAAACATCTTGGGAGAGTTTGCGGCAGTTTTCCTCGGTATATCTGTGCTTTGCTTTGGCATCTCTACTATAATATGCTGGGCACACTATGGGGTTGAGTCGCTCTGTTATTTTACAAAATCAAAAGCGGCTCGCAGTGGTTTCATAATAGCATATTCCTTTTTTGTGTTATTGGGAACTGTATTTTCTTCAAAAAGCATTTGGGCGATAGCAGATCTTGCAATCGGAGTGATGACAATGATAAACATTCTAGTGCTTTTGGGTATGAGTAAAAGCGTAAAAAAAGAGACTGAAGGCTATTTTGAATATATAAATCTAAAAAAGGAAAAAATAAATAAAAAAGTTGAAAAAAAGTGTTGACAAAATCTTCTCCACGTGATATAATAGTCAAGCGCTCGATTGATTTCGAGTAACGTGGCGGGATAGCTCAGTTGGCTAGAGCAACCGGTTCATACCCGGTAGGTCATGGGTTCAAGTCCAATTCCCGCTACCAACGGCCCGTTGGTCAAGCGGCTAAGACACCGCCCTTTCACGGCGGTAACGGG
>JAZOLL010000017.1:0-16117 GCA_045653105.1 Eubacteriales bacterium | reverse complement strand
CACAAGCATTCAGCTCTTTCGACACATACCTTGCACCATTTGTAAAGGTTGACAACCTCAAATACAACGAAGTTAAAAAATGCATCGAGTCTTTCATCTATGGCGTAAACACACCAAGCAGATGGGGTACTCAATCTCCTTTCTCTAACATCACTTTGGACTGGACAGTTCCTGCCGACCTTGCAGAACAAAATGCAATTGTTGGTGGCAAAGAGATGGACTTTAAATATAAAGATTGCCAAAAAGAAATGGATATGATTAACCGTGCATTCATTGAAACGATGATTGAAGGAGAAGCACATGGTAGAGAATTCCAGTACCCAATTCCAACATACTCTATTACAAGCGACTTTGACTGGTCTGACACAGAAAACAACCGTCTTTTGTTTGAGATGACATCAAAGTACGGAACACCATATTTTTCAAACTACATTAACTCCGATATGGAGCCTAGTGATGTAAGAAGTATGTGCTGCAGACTACGTCTTGACCTTCGTGAACTAAGAAAGAAGTCAGGCGGTTTCTTCGGAAGCGGTGAGTCAACAGGTTCTGTTGGTGTTGTAACAATAAACATGCCCAGGATCGCATACCTTGCTGAAAACGAGGCTGACTTCTACAAGCGTCTCGGTCACGTTATTGATATCGCAGCTCGTTCTCTCAAGATCAAGAGAACAGTTATCACAAGACTTCTCGATGAGGGACTCTATCCTTACACAAAGCGTTACCTCGGAACATTCGAGAACCACTTCTCCACCATCGGTCTCGTTGGTATGAATGAAGTTGGTCTCAATGCTAAGTGGCTCAAGGCTGACCTCACTCACACAGAGACTCAGGAGTTCACAAAGGACGTTCTCAACTTCATGAGAAACAGACTCTCCGACTACCAGGAGAAGTACGGCGACCTCTACAACCTCGAGGCTACTCCCGCAGAGTCCACCTCTTACCGTCTTGCTAAGCACGACATCAAGAGATTCCCCAACATCATCACAGCGTGCGAGGGCAACCGTGTTCCCTACTACACCAACTCCTCTCACCTCCCCGTTGGATTCACATCCGACATCTTCGAGGCTCTCGACGTTCAGGACGACCTCCAGACACTTTACACATCGGGAACAGTATTCCATGCTTTCCTCGGAGAGAAGCTTCCCACATGGCAGTCTGCGGCTAACCTCGTTCGCAAGATCGCTGAGAACTACAAGCTTCCCTACTACACACTCTCTCCCACATACTCTGTATGTAAGACTCACGGTTACATCCCCGGAGAAGCGTTCAGCTGTCCTCACTGCGGCGAGAAGACCGAGGTTTACAGCCGTATAACAGGTTACTACAGACCCGTTCAGAACTGGAACGACGGTAAGGCTGAGGAGTACAAGTCCAGAAAGCTTTATGACATCGGCGCTTCCATGAACAAGCACGGCTACAGCATGAACACAGCTCCCGACGCTCCCGCTGATGAGGCAAAGGCAGCTGCTCCCGCTGTTAACACAAGCGGCGCAAAGATCATGCTCTTTGCTACAAAGACATGCCCCAACTGCAAGATGGCAGCTAAGTTCCTTGACGACGCAGGAATCGTTTACGACAAGCTCTTTGCAGAGGAGAATGCAGACCTCGCAACTAAGTTCGAGATCAAGCAGGCTCCCACGCTCGTTATCGTAAACGGCGACTCTGTCGAAAAGATAGTAAACGTTTCTAACATCAGAAAGTTCGCTGAAGAGGCGTAATCAAACAAAGAATTCACCAAACATCGAAAGGATACCGATAATGCACGATATTATAATCATAGGCGCGGGCCCTGCGGGTCTCACCGCGGCACTATATGCGCTTCGCGCAGACAAAAGCGTCTTGGTTCTCGAAAAAGAGACCTTTGGCGGTCAGATAACCTTCTCCCCTAACGTTGAAAATTACCCCTCTGTTATACAGATGAGCGGAAATGAGTTTGCGGAGAAGCTCCTTGATCAGGTCATGCACCACGGTGCTGATATCGAGCTTGCCAAAGCTGAAAAGATAGTCACAAATGACGGATATCATACAGTTGTTACAGACCACGGAACTTTCGATGGCAAGGCAGTGATAATCGCTACCGGGTCGAGACACCGCCACCTCGGTATTGACCGCGAGCTTGAGTTTATCGGTGAAGGAGTTTCCTACTGTGCCGTATGTGACGGAGCGTTCTACAACGGACGAGACGTTGCGGTTATCGGCGGCGGAAACACAGCTCTTCAGGAAGCTGTTATGCTCAGTGAGTACTGCACTAAGGTATATGTGATCCAGAACCTGTCAGCAATGACAGGTGAGGGTCGCCTTGTATCAAAGCTCTCTACACGTGACAACGTCTCCTTTATTTTCAATTCCGTAGTTACAGAGCTTATCGGCGATTCTAAGCTGAATGCTATAAAGATCCACAATACAGAAACCGGTGAGGACAAAGAGATCGCGCTTGACGGAATCTTCGTTGCTATCGGTCAGGTTCCTGAGAATCAGAACTTCTCTAACGTAGTCAAGCTCAATGACTGGGGTTACATTGACTCCGGAGAGGCTTGTACAACAGAGACAGAGGGTATCTTTGTTGCGGGTGACTGCCGTTCCAAGATGATACGTCAGATCACAACGGCTGTATCCGACGGATCTATCGCGGCTCTCGCTGCTTGCAGATACGTTGACAATATGTAAATAACACAAAAAACCGCAGATTGATTTTCTGCGGTTTTTGTGTTATAATGGTAGTGTTAAAGTACAGGATTAAATTTTTGGGGGCACTATGAAAAAAGAAAGTAAAACCGTTTATGATGTTGCCGTAGTGGGTGCGGGACCTGCCGGAGCTATTTTTGTAAAGGAGCTCTCTGAGGCGCGCCCCGATCTTAAAATTATTCTTATCGACGGACAGTCAAGAGATTCTGCAAAGCCCTGCGGAGGACTTCTCGCCCCCGACGCGCAAAAGCTTCTCGCAAAATTTGACCTTGCTCTTCCAAAGAACGTGCTTGAAGATCCCCAGATATTTGCGGTGGAGACCATTGATATCGAACAAAAGCTTGTGCGCTACTATCAAAGACACTATCTGAATATGGACAGATACGCTTTTGACAGTTGGCTTCTTTCCCTAGTTCCTACACACGTCGATATCTATAAAGGAAGATGCAAGGAAATAAAGAAAGACGGCGAGCTTTACAGAATTCTTATAAAGCAGAAAAATACCGATGAGAAGGAGATTTTAGCTAAATCTATTGTCGGCGCTGACGGAGGCGGCTCTGTTGTAAGACGAACATTCTTTTCTCCTATGAAAGTTCAGTACATCGCAATACAGCAATGGTTTGAAAACAAAGGCCAAAAGCTTCCCTATTATTCTTGTATTTTTGACGCTGAAACAAGTGATAGCTGCTCTTGGACGATACACAAGGGAAACTACGTCATATTCGGTGGCGCATTTGAACGACAGGGCTGCCGCGCGGCATTTGATCTGCAAAAATCAAGACTTGAAGCATTCCTTGGAAACTCCTTCGGTGATGCACTCAAGACCGAGGCGTGTCTTGTTTCAAGCCCCCGTGCGATGAAGGATTTTTGCACCGGAGAAGAAAATATTTTCCTCCTCGGTGAGGCGGCAGGATTTATAAGTGCCAGCTCGTTCGAAGGTCTTAGCAGCGCGATGCTCAGCGGAAAGCTTCTTGCAGATGCTTTTGCCGAGGGTGCATCCTATGAGGATATACAAAAGGCATATCGGAAGGCTACCCGATCTTTAAGGATAAAGCTTCGCACGAAATCGGTAAAAAGAACGCTCCTCTGTTCTCCCTTTACAAGAAAGCTTATAATGAAAAGTAAAATACAAGCTATTGAACCATATAGAAAAAAGCAATAAAATAAAAGCATCCCACAAATCGGTTGTTCGGTCTGTGGGATGCTTTTTGTGTTTTATTCTTATTTGTTTTCAGCCTTTGTCTCGCAGTATATACATCTGTATACCTTAGCGTCCTTATCGGTAAGTCTGAAGATGTGAGGAAGCTCCTGCTCTGTAGTTGTTATACATCTGGGGTTCTTGCAGAAGATAACGTTTGTGATGGTTTCGGGAAGAGATACGTTCTTCTTATCTACACGTACTCCGTCCTTGATAAAGTTTACGGTTACACCGGGATCTATGTATCCGAGCGCGTCGATATCTACCTCGATATCACTGTCAACCTTGATTATATCCTTTTTGCCGAGCTTTCTGCTGTTTACGTTCTTTATTATAGCGATAGAGCAATCAAGCTTATCAAGACCTAAAAGCTTGTATATGGTCATTCCCTTTCCTGCGGTTATATGGTCTATAACTATACCGTTCTTGATAGAATCTATATTCATACTCTAACCTCCAAAAGCTTAAGTATAAGGCTCATACGAGCGATCTTTCCGTAATATACCTGCTTGAAATAGCAAGCTCTGGGGTCCTTGTCTATTGCAACCGAGATCTCGTTTACACGGGGCAGCGGATGAAGAATGATAAGGTCCTTTTTAGCCTTTTCAAGCTTTTCGGGTGTGAGTATGTATCTGTCCTTGAGTCGGAGGTAATCCTCTTCGTTGAAGAAACGCTCCTTCTGAACTCTTGTCATATAGAGAACGTCAAGTGTAGGCATAACACCCTCGAGATCTGTCGTCTGGATATACTCAATTCCCTGCTTCTTGAGAATGTCGCGCTTTACATAGCTGGGAACCTTAAGCTCTTCGGGAGAGATAAGCACGAACTTAACTCCTGTATATCTAGACATAGCGGAAATGAGAGAGTGAACTGTACGTCCAAACTTGAGGTCTCCGCAAAGACCTACTGTCATATTATCAAGTCTTCCCTTTTCACGGAATATTGTAAGAAGGTCAGCGAGTGTCTGTGTGGGGTGGTTGTGTCCGCCGTCACCTGCGTTGATAACGGGAACGCTTGCATTCATAGATGCAACGAGAGGCGCACCCTCCTTGGGATGACGCATAGCAATAATATCCGCGTAGCAGGACACTACCTTTGCGGTATCTGCAACGCTCTCACCCTTTGATGCAGAGGAAGAATCCGCGCTTGAAACAGAGATAACGTTTCCTCCAAGCTCATACATAGCTGCCTCAAAGGAAAGTCTGGTTCTTGTAGAGGGCTCGAAAAAGAGTGTTGCAAGCTTCTTTCCGCGACATGCTTCGCTATACTTTGCACCATTGTCGATTATGTCGGAAGCAACCTCGATAAGCTCGTTGATCTCGCCCGTTGAAAGCTCTTGAATATCAATAAGACTTCTCATACTTTTCCCTTTCTGTGATAATTTTATCTTTTACGCTTTTGCGCCGTTTATCTCAAGATAAGCCTTGATACGAGCGACGTTTTCAGCATTCTTTTCATCTTCTTCGAGATACTCGATAATATCGTATACGTCAACTACGGAATATACGGGGAATCCAAATTCCTCGCCAACCTCAGCCATAGCGGATTTCTCGCCCTGACCCTTTTCCTTTCTGTCGACCATAACAAAGGTTGCAACAACCTTTGCGCCCTTTACTCCCTTGAGTATTGCCATGCTCTCGCGGATAGCTGTTCCTGCGGTGATAACATCCTCAACGATGACTATCTCCTCGCCCTCTTGGGGCTTGTATCCTACGAAAACTCCACCTTCTCCGTGGTCCTTCTCTTCCTTACGGTTGAAGAAGAAAGGCACATCAAGTCCGCACTTTGAGAGACCTATAGAGGTTGCAACTGCTATAGATATTCCCTTATAAGCAGGTCCATAGAGAACGCATCTCTTGTTTCCTACCTTTTCAAGATAGCTCTTTGCGTAAAACTCGCCGAGCTTGGATATCTGATCACCTGTCTTGATCTCGCCCGCGTTTACAAAGTAAGGGATCTTTCTGCCGCTCTTTGCGGTGAAGTCTCCGAACTTGAGAACGTTAGCGCTCTCCAAAAACTGAATAAACTCTCTTTTGTAAGCTTCCATTTTTACACCTCTATTTTCTTAAAATTAACCTACGAATTCAGCCATGCATCTCTCATAAGCCGCAACGGGATCTGCTGCCGCGGTTATGGGACGTCCGACAACGATATAGTCAGATCCGATCTCCTTTGCCTGCGCGGGAGTCATAACTCTTACCTGGTCTCCGATATCGCCGTCAGCAAATCTTACGCCGGGCGTTACTGTAAGGAATTCCTTACCACACTTGTTGTGAACCGCTGTTGTCTCACGGGGAGAGCATACGACACCGTCAAGTCCTGCAAGCTTTGCATTGTGAGCATAGTGCATAACTACTTCCTCTATAGGCTCCTTGATAAGAAGATCCGCCTCCATTCTCTCCTGGCTTGTAGATGTGAGCTGTGTTACTGCGATGAGCAGAGGTCTTGTTCCGTCGGGTCTCATAAGTCCTTCAAGTGCCGCCTCCATCATAGCAATAGTTCCGCTTGCGTGAAGGTTACACATATCTACGTCAAGATGAGAAAGAACCGCCATAGATTTCTTTACTGTGTTGGGGATATCGTGAAGCTTGAGGTCAAGGAATATCTTGTGTCCTCTTGCCTTTATCTCTCTTACGATCTCAGGTCCTGCCGCGTAGAAGAGCTCCATACCTATCTTTACGTAGGGCTTTCTACCCGTGAACTTGTCGAGAAAGCTGAGCACTTCCTCTTTGCTGTTAAAATCACACGCGATGATAACGTCTTTTCCCATTAGTGTGCGCCTCCTATTATTTCACTTAAATTATTTATTCCGTACTTTTTCATTACTGCGGGAAGATCCTCTACGATCTTCTTGCAAACGAAGGGATCAATAAGGTTTGCCGTACCGACCTCAACCGCAGTTGCTCCTGCGAGCATCATTTCAATTACGTCCTCGGCATTCATAATACCGCCCATTCCGATGATCGGAATAGAAACTGCCTCATACACCTGATATACCATTCTGAGTGCGACGGGCTTTATTGCGGGCCCCGAGAAACCGCCCATCTTATTTGCTATGATAGGCTTTTTTGTTCTGAGGTCTATTCTCATACCGAGCATAGTGTTTATCATACTTATAGCATCAGCGCCTGCCGCCTCTGCCGCCTTTGCTATAGATACTATATCCGTAACGTTGGGAGAGAGCTTGATGATAACAGGCTTTGTTGTAACCTTTTTGACAGCTCTTACGACCTCTGCCACGGCATCGGGAGACGTGCCAAAGCTCATTCCTCCGCCGTGAACGTTGGGACAGGAAACGTTGACCTCAAGCCAACCTACCTGCTCCTCGGGATCAAGCCTTTCGCAGACGTGAGCGTACTCCTCAAGAGAGAATCCGCAAACGTTTGCCATAACGGGCTTATGGAAAAACTTTTTCATTTCGGGAAGCTCGTGAGATATTACCGCCTCAACACCGGGATTCTGAAGCCCAACGGCATTTATCATACCCGACGTACACTCAGCGATTCTGGGCGTGGGGTTTCCAAAGCGAGCGTCTCTTGTTGTGCCCTTGAACGAGAATGTTCCAAGGCAGTTTATATCGTATATCTCGGAGAACTCCTGACCGTAACCAAACGTACCGCTGGCAGGTATTACGGGGTTGTCCATCTCTATCCCTGCAAGGATAACTTTTGTGTTTACCATAGGATCTCCTCCTTTTTGAATACAGGTCCGTCTTTGCATATACGCTTATTGCCGAAATTTGTCTTACAGCTGCATCCCATACACGCGCCGAAACCACAGCCCATTCTCGATTCAAAGCTAAACTGACCGGAAGTCTTTGTTGCCTTATACACAGCCTTCAGCATAGGCTCGGGACCGCAGGTGTAGAAGTATGTATAATCAATATCCGCGATAGCATCTGTAACAAATCCGCGAATGCCGTAAGAACCGTCAACGGTAGTTACCAAAACGTCAGCACCGAGCGCCTTGAACTCCTCTTCATAGAAGATCTCGCTCGCGGTATTGAAGCCGAGAACTACAGTAACTCTCTTTCCCTCAGAGATAAGCTTTTTCGCAAGCGCATAAAGAGGAGGAACTCCAACTCCACCGCCGAGCAGAAGCGCGTGCTCGCCGCTGAAGGAGGTGTCGTATCCGTTTCCAAGTCCTACGAGGGTGTCAAAAGTATCGCTCTCTTTTGCCTTTGCCATTATCTCTGTTCCCTTGCCTACGACCTTATAAATGATCGTAACGCTCTTATCTGTGTTGTCACAGACCGAGATCGGACGGCGCAAAAAGAGCTCGGGAATCTCAAGATTTATAAACTCTCCGGGAGACTTTATCTCTGTTGTGTCTCCTAGAAGCACCATTTTATATATGCTATCGGTCAGCTTTTGATTTTCCTTGACCGTAAGTATTACCTGCTTCATAAGTTTCTCCTTTTATTTCAAGTTATCGTAAACCGCTTTGCCGTCGAGAAGCGTTGCGAGGTTTTCACCAAACACACGTGCCCCTGCAAAGGGTGTTGCCTTGCCGTGTGATATAAAGTCATCGGGGTCTATTATACACTCGCGCTCAAGATCCCAGATGCTATATCCCGCGTCGCCCTCTATACCGAAGCGACGTCTCGGATTTACCGACAAAAGCTCGACGAGCTTCTCCAGCGTGATAACTCCTGTTTTCACGAAATGAGTGTACATAAGCTGGAATGCTGTCTCAATACCGACTATTCCCATCATACTGCCACGAAGTCCCTTAGATTTTTCCTCCGCGGAGTGGGGCGCGTGGTCTGTGGCTATCATATCTATCGTTCCGTCGAGTATCCCCTCGATGAGAGCGCGTCTGTCCTCCTCGGATCTTATAGGAGGATTCATTTTAAATCTTCCCTCGTTGGAAAGATCCATATCGTTCAAAATGAGGTAGTGCGGCGCTGTCTCGCAGGTGATATCCACGCCCTCTGCCTTTGCCGCTCTTATGAGCTCTACGCTCTCCTTGGTGGAGATATGACAAACGTGATAAGCGCAACCTGTTTTCTTTACAAGCTCAATATCGCGCTTGATGGGTCCCCATTCACTCTCGGAGCAGATACCCGCGTGACCGTGGAGCTTTGCATATGCTCCGTCGTGGATATATCCTCCGCGAAGGAGCGAGTTGTCCTCGCAGTGTGCCACTATCATCTTACCAAGCGACTTGGCTTTTTTCATTGCCTCGAGCATCAGCTCCTCACTCTGAACTCCGCGTCCGTCATCAGAGAACGCGATAGACTTGTCGGCAAGAGCTTCCATATCAGAGAGCTCGATCCCTGCCTGAAGCTTGGTTATAGTGGCATAAGGATAAACGTTTATCACCGCATCGCGCTCTATTATATCGATCTGTGCTTTAAGATTTTCAGCCGTATCGGGTGCGGGGATAAGGTTTGGCATTGTACATACCGCGGTATATCCGCCTCTTGCCGCTGCCGCAGAGCCACTCTTTATCGTCTCCTTATAAGAAAAGCCCGGCTCGCGAAAATGCACATGCACGTCGCAAAAGCCGGGAAAAACGAAACAATTATTCTGTATATCTGCAGTTGCGACAGTATCACCGTTTACCGAAGATGAAGGAACAATACGCCCGTCAAGCACAAAAAGATCGGAACGCTCAAAGCTTCCGCCGGAGTATATTTTTGCATCCTTCAAAAACAAATTCTTCATAATGGTAACATCCTCAACTGCAAAAAATTATTTCATAATTATATCCGATATATTATATCACAAAAAGTGTCATCAGTCAACAGATTTTGTAAATTTAGGAAAGATCCTTTTGAGTTTTTTTATAGCTCGTGAGGGGAGCATAAGAAAACGGCGCAGGGGCATACAGCACCAGAGCTTTACGTATATTCTATACCTAAGTCCGCCAAAATCCACCGCGCGATCTTTTCTGTAGATACACTCCACCCTTGAAATTATCTGTTCCCTTTTAATGCCTTGCTCAAGATACAACTGATTATCGCCGCACATAGTGTAGCTGCCGTCAGATTCTATATCCATTACGCGGTGAAGCACAAACTGACCCGACTCTCTGCGATAAAACGCGATGTCGTGTTTTTTTAGCTCTACCCCCGAATCACCCTTAAGTATGACCGAATCCTTTCCCTGTCTTATCAAAGGCTTCATGCTGATTCCTTTTGGATAGAGTCTGAACTCGCCACCCGAGGCAAGCACCTCTTCTATTGCCGATATGGCTTCCTCCAAATAAACTTCTCTGTTATTCAAGTATGTCCGCTCCTTGTAAAACCTCTACAAATGCAGACACATCACGTGTTGCGGTCTCCCTATCAACATCGTATTCCGAAACAAATTTATCAACTATTTCGGAAATCTCCTTTCCCTCGGAAAGCATATCCCATATGACTCTACCGGTGTCATTAAGCTTGATCATTCCGTTGAATGTTTTTGATGCCTCGCCAAGAGCTATAACTATGCTCTGACCCGCAAGTTCTCTTACAACAAATCCCGCCTTTATTTTCATAGGTTTCTCCTCTTAATATTATTCTTTCATTCCGTTATACGCAACTCTTGCCGCCTCGCTATCCATATTGCAATGCAACAGATAACAAGGGATCGTCTTGAGCGTAAGGTCTAAAAGTGGGAGCAATGCGTCAAGCGTTTCCATATCCTCAGGGGTGAGTATCTGGTGGAATATTCTTGCCACCGCGTCCTCCGGGGATATACGCTCTATTAGGTTTTTCTCTCCTCTCTCAAGGAAGCAAATGGCTTTGATCGGAACAGAGGCATTCGTGCCAAGCCCCTCTTTTCCACACCATGGCGTTCCATATCCAACGAATTCTCCACCCCGACATCTGAATATCGGCTTGTCTCCGTTTATTATTCTCACACCATCGCCAAATTCCTTTTGCCAAAGTGCTATATGTGTAGATTTTCCTGTTCCGCTCTTTGCGGAAAAGGCATATCCGCGCCCCTCGTATTCTATGAGTGCGCTGTGAAATAGATATGCGTCAAATCCGCGGGGGAGCTTTTTGCAGAGGTTTCGGTATATACATACCCCCTCGGCATATCCATCGCTCACCTCTATCTCGGCAAGCGCCTTTTCACCTGCTATCTCCTCGTCGGTCGCAGAGACGGTAATATCCGGGACACACTCCTCAATGGCATAAGCCCGGCATAGCCACGAAACGTATTTATATTTATTGTCTATACAGATATTAAGATCTGCAATTCTGATATAAAACATAAACACCTCTCTACACATACTTACTCTTATATTATATTGTAACACAGAAAAATCTTTTTTTCAACACAAAAAAACAATCACCATACCAAAAATAAAGTATGATGATTGTCTATATTATATAAATCAGAATTTGTCTATATTGTCGAGTGTGTATCTGAACATCTTGCTCTGGAGATATTTTCTGTTGGTAACAAGATAATCTCTTACGTACTTGAGGTTTGTGGGCTTATTGTACTTGAACTCTCTGAGAGTGTTTGCAAGCTCTGCCTCTCCGTTTGCCTCAATGGATACGCAGATAAACTCTACAGTCTGATCGGTAGCCATATCAAAACACTTCCAGCCCGCGTCAAAATCGCGCTCTGCGAGATCGAAAAGAAGCTTATATCCAACGAGAGGCTTGAACGCCTCATCCATATCCAATGTGGGGCTCTCAAGCACACCGCTTGTCCAAAGCTTGCCCTCGGAAGCAGCGAAACCCGAGAGATATCTGTTCATTCTTGCATTTATTATCTGAAAGCTAAGCTTTTGGGGAGAGAGATTTCTGTTTGTCTTAGGGTTGAAGAGAAAATAATTTGCCTTTGTTGCCTTGAAAAGCATAAAGAGATATCCAAGCTCTCCTGCCAAAGCGAGAACAAAAACAGAGATCACAATTATAAGTACCTTTGTGAGCAATGCACCGCTATAAAATATTCCTACTATGAGCAAAGCGACAGCCAAAACAGCCGCAAGTATACTTCCTATACCAACGATAAGCTTGGTCTTTTCCTGATTCTTCATTTTAACATCTCCTTTATCTGACACAGTGATATTATTCCTATACATTATATCATAGGGCAAAATCAATGTCAATAAAGTATATAAATTTTAATGCAAAAAAGCTTCGGCAAATTACTTGCCGAAGCTTTTTATTGAATTATACTCTTTCAAATGTAGCTCTGAAATCAGCGAGCTTTTTGAGTGCCGCATCCTTATTTTCTGCGATTATGCAGAAGTAGAATTTGCACTTGGGCTCCGTTCCGCTGGGACGACAAGCTATCCAGCTTCCGTCCTCCATAATGAACTTAAGAACATCTGCCTTCGGGAAGCCGAGAGCCGCCATTTCGTCAGACTCATAGTCCTCAAGCTTTGCAACCTTGATCTCTCCGCTCTGTGCGGGAGGATCGTTTCTGAGAGATCCAACGAGTGCTTTGATCTTATCGCTTCCGTCAAGTCCCTTGAAGTAGAAATCGTCAAGCTGGTCAAGGAAGTATCCGTGCTCTGCATAAAGGTCATTGAGAGCATCGATAAGAGTCTTTCCGAGCGAGCGGTAGTACGCCGCGGATTCGCAAAGCATAAGAGATGCCTGAACAGCGTCCTTATCGCGGACGAAGTCGCCTATAAGACAGCCATAGCTTTCCTCATATCCGAATACAAATTTCTTCTTGTCACCTGTGTTGTGAGCGTGTATCTTATCACCGATAAACTTAAAGCCTGTGAGTGTCTTTTCAACCTCAACACCAAATGCCTCGCAGATCTTATCGCCCATATCCGATGTAACGATTGTGTTGAACATGATTCCGTCTGCGGGAAGCGTTCCCTTTTCCTTCTTGGAAGCAAGGATATACTGAAGAACTACAGCCGCAGACTGGTTTCCTGTCATTCTTATATACTCACCGTTCTGCTTTACAGCAACGCCAAGTCTGTCGCAGTCGGGGTCTGTGGTGATAACTATATCAGCATCTGTGCGCTTTGCGTATTCAAGAGCAAGCTCATAAGCTTCCTCTTTTTCGGGGTTGGGGTTCTTTGTTGCGCTGAACTCTGTATCAGGTGTGCACTGCTCAAGTACGGGAATAACCTCGTATCCAAGTCTCTCGAGAACCTCTCTTACCGGTACGTTTCCTGTTCCGTGCTGGGGAGAGTAAACTATCTTGAGGCCACTCTTATCAACGTCATCTCTTACAGAGATACCCATTACAGCCTCATAGTACTTCTCGTCGATATCAGCGGAAACGAGCTCAATAAGTCCGTTTGCTTCCTCTTTGGTGATAGTCTTAACAGTGAGCGGATCATCGATCTTTGCGATCTCTGCCACGACCTTGTCATTTATGTGAGGAACGAGCTGACAGCCTCTCTCATCGTAAAGCTTATAGCCGTTATACTCGGGAGGATTGTGCGATGCAGTTATCATAACTCCGCCGAACGCCCCAAGAGCTCTTACCGAGAAGGAAAGCTCGGGAGTGGGACGAAGCGCGTCAAAAACGTAAGCCTTGATTCCGTTAGCGGCAAGAACTCCCGCGGTTTCGTTTGAGAACTCAACGCTGCAGCGTCTGTTATCGTGCGCGATAACGATACCGCGACGGCAAGCCTCTTCGCCGTTTGCCTTGATGTAAGCTGCATAACCCTCGGTCACTTTTCTGACAATGTACTTATTTATTCTGTTTGTGCCTGCGCCAAGAACTCCGCGCAGTCCTGCAGTTCCAAACTCGATCTCTTTGGAAAATCTTTCTTTGATAGCATTATCGTCATTTGCTATCTCCAAAAGTTCTTTTTTTGTTTTTTCGTCAATTGCTGACGAGTTCAACCAGTGCTTGTAAATTTCAATGTAGTTTTCCATAATAAGGGCTTCCTTTCTTTGAATTACTTGCTATTTTTATTATAAAGCATATTTATGTTTTTTTCAATACAAAAATTCAAATAAAAGATATTTATTTAAGAAACTTATAAAAAAACTAAAAGGCAATCAAAAAAACGAAAAATCCCCTTGACAAAGCTACACTTTTGTGGTATTATTATTTAGTGCTTTACCAAGGTAAAGCATTAAAATTCAAGGAACACATTTTTGGAGGCCAAAATGAAAAAGATTTTATGTTTGATTCTCGCGCTTATGATGTGCGCGTGTATGTTTGTCGGTTGTACAAAGGATAAGAACGAGGACGGTGAGAAAAAGACTCTCGTTTGCGGAGTTACAATAATTCCCGGTCTTAACGAAAAGGACGCGAATGGTAATTGGACAGGATTTGAGTCGGAATTTGCTATGGAAGTCGGTAAGATCCTCGGCATGGAAGTAAAGTTCCAGGAGATCGAGTGGTCACAGAAATACAACGAGCTCAATTCCGGTGCTATCGACTGCGTATGGAACGGCTTTACCGCTAACTCCTCTGATAAGGATCCTTCGGGTACACTTGTTGACAGAAGCACACTCGTTGACTTCTCTTACGGCTATATGCTCAATCAGCAGTGTATCGTTGTAAAGTCTGCAAACGTTGCTAATTTCCCGAACGAAGCAGCTCTTATGGGCAAGAGCGCAGCCGTTGAAGGTGGAAGCGCGGGTGATACATACGCGTCTACCGCTACAAACGGCGAAATATCCAGAGCTCAGGTACAGATAGAAGCGCTTTCCGAGGTTAAGGCCGGTGCGGTTGACTTTGCGGTTGTAGACATTATTCTTGCGAAAAATGTTTGTGGCAAGGCAAACTATTCCGATCTCGCTATCGTTGAAGCTATTCAGCTCCCCTCCGAGATCTATGCAGTTGGATTCAAAAAAGGCAGCGACCTCACCGCCAAAGTAAATGCAGCTATCAAGCAGCTTGAAGAAAATGGTAAGCTCATGGAGCTCGCACAGAAGTACGGCTTTGAAAACGTACTTCAGGTAACAGAAAATATCAAGTAAGGATACAAATAAAGGAATAATACAGTATGATGTTTTGGAACGTCACCAAAAGCTTGCTTTCGGGACTTGAACAGACATGCCTGATATTTGCGCTAACACTTTTGTTAGCGCTTCCTTTAGGTTTGCTGATATCTTTCGGTTCAATGTCCAAATTCAAACCACTCTCTTTTTTAACGAAAACCTTTGTCTGGATAATTCGCGGTGTTCCGCTTATGCTTCAGGTAATAATCGTATTTTACGTGCCGGGATTTGTTTTCGGCACACCTATTCTGACTCGATTTGCCTCTGTTATAGCCGCATTCGTGATAAACTACGCTTGCTATTTCTCGGAGATCTATCGAGGCGGAATAGAGAGCATCTCAAAGGCTCAGTATGAAGCGGGCGAGGTTCTCGGTCTTACAAAGACACAGATATTTTTCAAGATAGTTCTTCTTCAGGTCGTAAAGAGAATACTCGCGCCCATGTCGAATGAGGTCATAACCCTCGTTAAGGATACGGCTCTGGCGAGAGTTATTATGATAGTTGAGATCACACAAGCTGCGCAGAACTACGCGGGATACGGTCTTATGTGGCCGCTCTTCTATACCGCCGTATTTTATCTTGCTTTGGTTGGAATACTCACGCTTATATTTGGCTACTGCGAGCGTAAGCTTGGCTATTTCAAGGCATAAGGAGGGCGTATGGCATTACTTAAGGTTTCAGGTCTTAAAAAGAATTTCGGCAAGGTCGAGGTGCTTCGCGGAATTGACTTTGAGCTTGAGCGCGGAAAAGCGCTCTCTATAATCGGATCTTCGGGAAGTGGAAAGACCACCCTGCTCCGCTGTCTCAATTTTCTTGAGACACCGAATGCAGGTACTATCTCGATAGACGACGAGGTGATATTCGACGCGGCTATTGCTAAAAAGCTCACAGACGCGGAAATGAGAACGAGAAGGCTTCGCTTCGGTCTGGTTTTCCAGTCCTTTAATCTCTTTCCTCAGTACACGGTTTTTGAAAATCTCACGCTTGCTCCCAAGCTCAGATTAAAGGAAGAAGAGCTTTCAAAGGAAGATAAAAAGATCCGTATCGAGCAGATAAACGACAACGCTATAGAGCTTCTCAAAAGAGTTGGGCTTACAGAAAAATCCGACTTTTTTCCCTGTCAGCTCTCGATGGAACAACAACGCCCGACTCTAATTTCCTCTGATAATTATCGGGCGCCGTATATTTCTTTGAGAGTAGCTCCAAAAGTGTTT
The DNA here is from genome assembly GCA_045653105.1 of Eubacteriales bacterium. Taxonomy (GTDB): domain Bacteria; phylum Bacillota; class Clostridia; order Oscillospirales; family CAG-272; genus HGM12713. The sequence continues at coordinate 138 of JAZOLL010000017.1, read as the reverse complement.
TTGCCACTTTTTGTCCTCTCTTTCATTTACAACTATCACATCTTTTTGATCTCTTTGATAAGAGTTTCGACTACGTTATCCTCGGAGATCTTTGCTACTATCTCTCCTCGTTTGATAAGTACCGCCTCGCCTTTACCG
>JAZOLL010000016.1:0-4434 GCA_045653105.1 Eubacteriales bacterium | reverse complement strand
TGGGGCGCATTTATCAACGCAATAATCAACTTCCTTCTCATTGCATTCGTTCTCTTTGTTATCGTTAAGGTCATCAACAAGATGAAGGACAACAACGAGCTCCTCCGCAAGAAAGCAAAGATATCCAAGAATGACAAAAAGGCTATAAAGGCGGCAGGCATCAAGCTCAGAGACAAGGCAGCTATTGCGGCTTACTTTGAGGAAAAGGCTAATGCTGAAGCTGAGGCAAAAGCTAAGGCAGATGCAGAGGCTGCTGAAAAGGCTCGTCTTGAGAGAGAGGCTAATCCCACTACCGAGGATCTCCTCAAAAAGATCCTTACTGTTCTTGAAAAGAACTGATATAAAAAGAAAGGCTTGAGCAGATCGCTCAAGCCTTTTCTTTTACTGCTGCAAGGAATATTTCTTCGAGAAGCTCTCATAGTGCTCGTCAAAGCTTGTGTCTATCTCCTTGATATGCTTTGAGTAGGTATGCATCTTGAGTGCGCCGTAGCGGTCAAGCTCGATCATGCAGCTTGCAATATTCGAGCAATGGTCTGCTATTCTCTCGTAGTTTGTCAAGATGTCTGAAAGCACAAATCCTACTTCCAAGGTGCACTCGTTTTTCTGAAGTCTTTGTATATGCCTCATCTTTATCTCGTCGCGCAGGTCGTCTATTCTCTCCTCGAGTGGCTCTACGAGCATCGCGCGAGACATATCCGCATCTCTGAAAGCACCTATAGATAACTCAAGTATCTCCTTTATCGCGCTCTCCATAACCGCAAGCTCGGCTAGTGCTCCCTCGGAGAAGGATACACCTTTGTCCTTTAACTCTTGTGCGGATTCCGCAAGATTCATCGCGTGGTCGGATATTCTCTCAAGGTCGCCTATTACATGAAGAACTTCGCTTATCTGCATGTTTTCGGATTCTATGGTACTTTCGGGCGAAAGCTTTAAGAGATAAGTTCCTATCATATCCTCGTATTTATCCGCCTTGCCCTCAAGCTCGCTGACCTTTTCGGCTTCCTTTGAGTCAAAGCTGTGCACGAGTGCCATAGATATATTTACGCTCTCCTTTGCGATCTCGCTCATCTTAACAGCTGCCGCGCGGCTTCTGTCGATTGCGACAAAGGGAGTCTGCAAAAATCTGTCGTCGAGAACCTCTATATCGTCTGTTCCCTTTTTGTCCTTTACGGTCAGGCAAACGAGTCTTTCCAAACGCTTTGAGAAAGGAGCGAGTGCCAGAACTGCTACTATATTGAATACTGTATGAACTATGGCGATTCCCCACATATCTATTCCCGAGGACATAAACGGAAGTCCTACGACGGCATCTAACAGATAGAATCCCGAGAGAAATATGGCAACGCCTATGACATTGAAATAGAAGTGCACAAATGCCGTTCTTTTTGCGTTTCTGCTTGTACCAACAGAGGAAAGTATCGCCGTTATACATGTACCTATATTCTGACCGAGAAGTATCGGAACTGCGTTGGCAAAAGTAACCGCTCCTGTCACAGTAAGCGACTGAAGTATACCCACAGACGCAGAGGAGCTTTGGAGGACCGCTGTCATAAGCGTTCCCGCGAGCACACCGAAGAAGGGATTTTCGAAGAGCAGGAGAATGTTCTTAAAGCTCTCGCTCTCACTCAGCGGCTTTACTGCATCCGACATCATATCCATACCTACCATAAGTACGGAAAAGCCGAGTAATATAAGTCCTATGTTTTTTCTCTTTGCGCTCTTGCCGACCATATAGCAAAGTATTCCGACAAGAGCAAGTATCGGAACAAAGGCTGACGGCTTGAAGAATTCAAGCAAAGCGAGCCCACCTGCCCCATCAAGCCCCGAAAGACCCGTAAGCCACGAGGTAACGGTTGTTCCCACGTTAGCGCCCATAATGACGCTTATAGACTGCGAAAGTGACATGACTCCCGAGTTGACAAATCCCACTACCATTACGGTAGTAGCTGACGAGGACTGGATTATCGCAGTAACTCCTACTCCGAGAAGAAATCCCTTGACTCGGTTTGAGGTCATATTGCCTAAAAAGGTCTTCATTTTATTGCCCGCGCTCTTTTTGAGGGTATCCCCCATAAAGTTCATACCGAAAAGGAATAGCGCAAGTCCGCATATCATACTCAGAACATTAAAGATATTCATATGTCCTCCTATGTCGGTTATATTATTATGATAACACAAACACGAAGCAATTACAAGTAAATATATTATTTGGATTGACTTTTATATCTTCATATGTTATAATTCAAAAAAACACACAAGGCGGTATTATAACTGTTATGATAATAAAAGGTTTACAAAAAACTACCCTGCTTGATTTCCCGGGAAAAGTTGCCTGCACCGTCTTTACCGCCGGCTGCAACTTCAGATGCCCGTTTTGTCACAACGCCTCTCTTGTCCTCTCCCCCGATCTCTCGGACCGGATCTCTGAGGAGGAGTTCTTCGCATTTCTTAAAAAGAGAAAAAATATCCTCGACGGAGTTTGTATAACCGGTGGTGAGCCGTTGCTTCAAAAGGACATAGAAAGCTTTATAGAAAAGATACGAGAGATCGGACTTGCTGTAAAGCTCGATACAAACGGCGCGTACCCCGAGCGTCTTAGGTCTATTATAGACAAAAAGCTCATTGACTATGTGGCAATGGATATCAAAAATTCAAAAGAAAAATATTCTCTCACCGCAGGCGCTCCTGTCGATATTGACAAAATTTCCGAGAGTGTTGAGATACTCAAGAGCTCCACTGTTGACTACGAGTTCAGAACTACCGTCGTGCGCGAGCTTCACTCCCCCGAGGATATGAAGAGCATCGGTGAATGGATATCCGGCGCTTCAAAATATTTTCTTCAGAGCTTTACCGATTCGGGTGAGATAATCGATGACGGATATTCCGCTTACACCCCTGAGGATATGAAAAAGCTACTAGATATAGTAACACAATATGTGCCCATAGCCGCTCTGCGCGGTATCTGACGAAAAATACAAAAAACACGCCGCAAAGCCTTTATTTTGCTTTGTTTGGCGTGTTTTTTTCTGTCTCTTTTTCTTCTTTTCAAAAATCCAAAAAAAGTAAAAATACACAATATGTTGTGATACTCACCAAGTAAAACATCAATATATTGTAGGAACTCACAATTGACATTGTTGATTTTTTCATTTATACTAATATATGCCACATAGTGGCCTTTTAAAAAGTTTTCAAAAAATAAAAAATAAAAAAATAACGAAAAAAGGAGACAAAAAATGTATCAGGTACTTAAAAGAGATGGCAAAGTAATTGATTTTCAGATCAGCAAGATCAATGAAGCTATCAAGCTTGCTTTTGAAGCACAGGAAAAGAACTATCACCCCGACGTAATCGACCTTCTCGGTCTCAAGGTCACAGCAGATTTTGAGCCCAAGGTAAAAGAAGGACTTATCTCTGTCGAAGACATTCAGGACAGCGTTGAGTCTGTTCTCGTTCAGGCAGGTTATGCTGACGTAGCAAAGGCATACATCCTCTACCGTAAGCAGAGAGAAAAGCTCCGTAATATGAAGTCTACAATCCTTGACTATAAGGATCTCGTTGACAGCTACGTTAAGAACATTGACTGGCGTGTTAAGGAGAACTCCACCGTTACTTACTCTGTCGGCGGACTTATCCTCAGCAACTCCGGTGCTATCACGGCTAACTACTGGCTCTCCGAGGTATATGACGAGGAGATCGGTAACGCTCACAGAAACGCAGACATTCACCTCCACGACCTTTCCATGCTCACAGGTTACTGTGCAGGTTGGTCTCTCAAGCAGCTCATTCAGGAAGGTCTCGGCGGCGTTGTAGGAAAGATCACATCCGCACCCGCAAGCCACCTCGCTACTCTCTGCAACCAGATGGTCAACTTCCTCGGTATCATGCAGAACGAGTGGGCAGGCGCTCAGGCATTCTCTTCCTTTGATACATATCTCGCTCCTTTTGTAAAGGTTGATAACCTCACATACGATCAGGTTAAGAAGTGCATCGAGTCCTTCATCTACGGCGTTAACACACCTTCTCGCTGGGGTACACAGGCTCCCTTCTCCAACATCACTCTCGACTGGAAGGTTCCCGCAGACCTTGCAGAGATGAACGCTATCGTTGGCGGCAAGGAAATGCCCTTCAAGTATAAGGACTGCCAGGCTGAAATGGATATGATCAACAAGGCATTCATCGAGATCATGATCGAGGGTGACCACAACGGCCGTGGATTCCAGTATCCTATCCCCACATATTCTATCACAAGCAACTTTGACTGGTCCGACACAGAGAACAACCGTCTTCTCTTCGAGATGACCGCTAAGTACGGTACTCCTTACTTCTCCAACTACATCAACAGCGACATGGAGCCCAGTGACGTAAGAAGTATGTGCTGCCGTCTGCGTCTCGACCTCCGTGAGCTTCGCAAGAAGTCCGGCGGTTTCTTCG
>JAZOLL010000015.1:0-27590 GCA_045653105.1 Eubacteriales bacterium | reverse complement strand
GGGAGAGGGAGAGGAGATGCTCGCCGAGCCTTGCCGACTCAACATAAAGATGAAGGACGAGGGAAGATAGACCAAAGCGGCTTATCTTCGTGAGGCGGCAAGCACTATCGAGGGTATATACGTTCCGTCTCTTTACGAGGTAAGCTACAACGAGGACGGCACTATAAAGGAATATAAGCCTAAGTACGACGACGTTCCAAAGACGGTCAAGAAGCGCATTATGAAGGATATGGACGCGTCCTATTTTCCCGATAAGGTCGTAATGCCTTATATAGAGACCGTACATGACAGAGTTATGCTTGAGGTGTTCAGAGGCTGTATAAGAGGTTGCAGATTCTGTCAGGCAGGTATGATATACCGCCCCGTCAGAGAAAAGTCTCCCGAGGTGCTCAATGAACAGGCGAAGTGCCTTTTCAAGTCGACGGGATATGACGAGATATCGCTCACATCTCTCTCGATAAGCGACTATACAAAGCTCCCCGAGCTTACCGATATGCTCCTTGAATGGACTAACGAAAATATGATAAACCTCTCGCTCCCCTCACTCCGTGTTGACAGCTTTACAAAGGAGCTTATGGAGAAGATAGCGAGCGTTCGCTCCTCCTCCTTGACATTCGCTCCCGAGGCGGGAACACAGAGAATGAGAGACGTTATAAACAAAAACGTCCGTGAGGAGGATCTTCTCCGTGCGGTGAACGTGGCGTTTGAGGCAGGTAAGAACAAGGTAAAGCTTTACTTTATGCAGGGACTTCCCACCGAGACAAAAGAGGACCTTGAGGGCATCTCCAAGCTTGCGTCTACCGTGGTTGATGCTTATTTCAAGTGTCCCACACGTAATAAGGCTAAAAAGCCGCAGGTCACCATCAGTGTTTCCTGCTTTATTCCCAAGCCCTTCACACCTTTCCAGTGGGTAGCGCAGGATACACTTGAGACACTCGTTGAAAAGCAGGAGTATCTCGGCAGTTGTGTTACCGACAGAAGAGTGGTATATACTCATCATGACGCCAAGGTCAGCAGAATTGAAGCGGTGCTTGCAAGAGGTGACAGACGTCTCTCTGATGCTCTTGAGCTTGCTTGCCGTGAGGGCTTTAAGTTTGACGCTTGGGACGAGTGCTTTGACTATGACAAATGGATATCCGTGCTTGAGCGCACGGGTGCGGATCCCGCATTCTATGCGAACAGAGAGTTCGGTCTTGACGAGGTGCTTCCTTGGGATATCATAGATTGTGGTGTAAGTAAGGAATTCTTCATTCGCGAATACAAAAACGCGCTCGGTGAAAAAACCACACCGAGCTGCAGAGAAAAGTGTAGCGGATGCGGCGCAAATAAGCTTGGAGGTGAGAGAACGTGTTGTCCGAAAATTCAAAAATGACAAGACCCGATTATCTCCGGGCGCTCCCCGAGCTTGAGCGCCCGATCACCGTCAGAATAAAGTTTATAAAGGTCGGTGATCTCCAGTATATCTCGCATCTTGACTTGCAGAGAACGTTTAACAGAATACTTGTGAGATCCGGGCTTCCCGTATGGTATTCAAAGGGCTTCAACCCCCACGTAAAGCTCGTGTTCTCAACACCTCTCTCGGTAGGATCGCAGAGCGTTTGTGAGTATCTTGATCTTCGCCTTGACAGAGAGCTTCCTATGGAGGAGATAAAGAGACTTCTCAACGGGGAGATGACAGAGGAGATGTACGTAACCGACGTGTATATGCCTACCACAGCTTTCTCGGACATAGCTTTTTGCGAGTACGATTACGAAATATCTACTCCCACCGCTTCGGCAGAGCTTGCAGAAAAGATCGGTGCTATGCTCACAACCTCGCCCGTAAATCTTATCAAAAAGACAAAAGCCGGCGAGCGTGAGATAGATATCGTAACTATGATAAAGTCTATAAAGGTAGAGTACTGTGACGACTCAAAAACTATCAATATGAACGCCGTGCTCTCGGCAGGGGCAGAGAACTTCCTCAACCCCGAAATGCTTATGACTGCTATCAAGCAGAAATTTGGAATGCTTACCGAGGATCTCTCGGATCAGTGGTATTCTATCATGCGAGTAGCATCGCTCACAAAGGATATGGAAATATTCAGATAAATAAAAGAAAAGGCTTGTCAGTAAAACTGACAAGCCTTTTTTTATTTGATCTCGTTGATATCGTAGGGGGTTGTCTGGTAGACGAAATAGTTGAGCCAGTTGGAGTAGAGGAGGTTAGCGCAGCTTCTCCAGCGAACGATAGGATCCTTTGTATCGTCGTCATCGGGAAAATAGTTTTTCGGCACGTCGATAGGAAGTCCTGCCGCCTTATCGCGCATATACTCGTTTTTGAGCGTGTCCGCGTCATACTCGGAGTGACCCGTTACAAATATCTGACGACCCTTTTCGGTAGCCGAAACGAATACTCCAGCTTCGTCCGAGCTCGCGAGTATCTTGAGTCCGGGCACTTTTTCTATATCCTCGCGCAGACAAGTTGTGTGTCTGGAGTGAGGAACGACAAACTTATCGTCAAAGCCTCTGAAAAGGATGGAGCGCTTGTGGTCAAGTGTGTGCTCAAACACACCGAAAAGCTTTTTGTCAAGCGGATATTTCTTTACACCGTAGTGATAGTAGAGGCCCGCCTGTGCACCCCAGCAAATATGGAAGGTGCTTGTGACGTGGGTCTTACTCCACTCCATTATCTCGCAAAGCTCATCCCAGTACTCAACCTCTTCAAATTCCATCTGTTCAACGGGAGCACCCGTGATTATAAGTCCGTCGTACTTGTTGTCCTTGACCTCAGAAAATGTTTTGTAGAACGCGAGCATATGCTCGGCGGAGGTGTGGCTTGACTTGTGGGTTGCGGTCTGCAAAAGCTCAAGCTCTACCTGAAGGGGAGTGTTACCGATAAGTCGTGCTATCTGTGTTTCTGTCTCTATCTTCTTCGGCATAAGATTGAGCATAAGGATCTTGAGGGGACGAATATCCTGCGTTATAGCTCTTGTCTCCGAGATGACGAATATGTTTTCGTCAAGCAGCGTTTTTGTTGCGGGAAGAAGATTCGGTATCTTTATAGGCATATAGTACCTCTTAAATCAAATTTAGTTTCTTGCGGAATTCAGCGCCTGCTCGATATCAGCGATGATATCCTCGGAATTCTCAATACCTACAGAGAGTCTTACGAGCTCGGGGGAGATGCCTGCGGCAACGAGCTGCTCGTCTGTGAGCTGACGGTGTGTTGTGCTTGCGGGGTGGAGAACAGACGTTCTCGCGTCGGCAACGTGAACCACTATTGCCGCAAGCTTGAGCGCGTCCATAAACTTGACAGCCGCCGCGCGACCGCCCTTTATACCAAAGGAAACGACACCGCATGCGCCGTCGGGAAGATACTTCTCGGCAAGAGCGTATTCGCTGTTTCCTTCAAGTTTCGGATAATTGACCCACTCAACCATATCGCTGGATGCAAGATATGCGGCAACCTTTTCAGCGTTGCGGCAATGTCTTTCCATACGGAGGGGGAGAGTTTCAAGACCGAGGTTGAGAAGGTATGCGGACATAGGAGTCATAGCTACGCCGAAGTCACGTACGAGCTGAACTCTTGCCTTTGTGTAGAACGCGTTTTCAACGCCAAATGCTTCGGTGTATATAAGTCCGTGATAGGAATCGTCGGGAGTTGTGAGCTCGGGATATTTATTATCCTTTGTCCAGTCAAATCTACCGCCGTCAACGATAGCACCGCCACCCACCTGCGCGTGGCCGTCCATATACTTTGTCGTAGAGTGTATGACTACGTCAGCACCGTACTCAAAGGGGCGGCAGAGAATGGGGGTTGCAAATGTGTTGTCGATAAAGAGCGGAACACCGTGCGCGTGCGCGAGAGCCGCATATCTTTCAATATCGAAAACCACGAGCGCGGGGTTTGCGATAGTCTCACCGAAGAAGAGACGTGTATTCTCATCAAAATAGGAGGATATCTCCTCGTCGGACATCTCGGGAGTTACGAATCTAACGTCGATTCCAAGTCTCTTGAGAGTTACCGCAAAGAGGTTGATAGTTCCGCCATATATAGAGGACATACTGATAATGTTCTGTCCTGCGGATGTGATGTTGAGAATAGCGAGCAGGTTTGCCGCCTGACCGGAGGAGCAGAGAACACAGCCGGTTCCTCCTTCAAGGTCGGTTATCTTTTTCTCTACCGCGTCAACCGTGGGGTTGGAGATACGGGAATACATATGACCTTCAGCCTTGAGATCGAAAAGGTCTCCAAGGTGATCTGCGCTGTCATATTTATATGTAGTACTCTGGTATATGGGGAGAACTCTGGGCTCACCGTTTGCGGGGGTGTAGCCAGACTGAATACATTTTGTTTCTATTTTATAGTTAGACATAAGTGACCTCCTGAAAATACAATATATTACATTATGATATTATATCATAGATAAACTCCCGTTTGCAATAGTTTTTTGAATTTATTTTGCAGGGGATAAAAAAAGCGAGCCACAGGGTGGCTCGCTGTTTTTTTGGTTAGAATTAGAGAGCAACTACGTTAACCGCTCTCATCTTCTCGCTGTTTTTAGGATCAGGCTCAACATCAAAAGTTACCTTCTGACCTTCCTTGAGAGTTTTGAATCCTTCGCTCTGGATAGCAGAGAAATGAACGAAAATATCGTCTCCGCCTTCATCGTTGGAAATAAATCCATAACCCTTTTCTGCGTTAAACCATTTTACAGTACCATTATTCATTTTGGGTACCTCCGTGTAAATTTTGTGTACCCATATAAAAACCAAACTCACAGACAAGTCCAAAAGAGCCCCGACCGTACGTTTAGATGTGAAGAAAGCTAATTATGCTGAATACGTTAGTATTTTAACATATTTTGCCGTTTTTGTCAAGGGCTTTAGTGTAATAAATAGGGAAAATTGTCTTTTTTGAGAAACTTTTTCAAGAAAATATCAACTTTTCCGCTACGTAAAAAAATATTGACTTTACGGGGAAAACGCGGTATAATAACCTCACAAAAGAAAAAATCTGAAAAACCTTATCTATGGGGTGGTAGAAATGTATAAAATATTGTCTAAACTTATAATCTACAGAGACGCTAAAGCGGACTCTATACTCTTTAGTCTTGGGGATATTTTCGTGCGCTTTGACAAGGGAGAGGACACTCACGAGCGCCTGCGAACAGAGATATTCATACAGGTCAGAAGGCTTCTTGAGGTCGCCACAAAATACGGCTTCGATAAGAATCTCTGGCACAACTATCTGACCTATTTTATAATTACGGATGAAAACCCCTTCAGCTTTACTTATGAAAAGGCAGGACGTCAGGAGGGAACAGTCAACCTCTTTGCTATAAACGATTTTGACGCGTTCAAGCAACTCTTTGACTATGACTTTTCAAAGATCGAACGCGAGCTTGGTATCAACTGTTTCTCAGTACTCTCTGACTACAAGGCTATATCCAAGCGTGAGCAGATATACAATAAAAACGTCAGTGAAAAGGTCAGAGCACTCAGTGAGGAGCTTGAGGCTTGCAAGAGCGGTGAGGAGATGCTTGACGCGGTGAGCGAGTTTTATAAGCTCTACGGTGTTGGAATGTTCGGACTCAATAAGGCATTCAGACTCGCATATAACGAGGACGGAGTCTATCTCTCCCCGATAACCAATATGGAAAAGGTCGAGCTTTCCGACCTTGTAGGATATCAGCTTCAAAAGGACGCGCTTGTGGCAAACACAGAGGCGTTCGTGTCGGGAAGAGCTGCAAACAACGTGCTCCTTTACGGCGACAGCGGAACGGGAAAATCCACGAGCATCAAGGCTATCGTAAATAAATACTATGACAGCGGTCTGCGAATGATAGAGATATACAAGCATCAGTTTAAGGATCTCTCAAACGTCATCTCGCAGATAAAGAACAGAAACTACAGATTTATAATCTATATGGACGACCTCTCCTTCGAGGACAACGAGACCGAATATAAATACCTCAAGGCGATAATCGAGGGTGGTGTTGAGACAAAGCCCGACAACGTGCTCATATACGCGACCTCGAACAGACGTCATCTTATCAAGGAGTCCTTCAGAGACAAGAACGACGCGGCTTACGTTGACGATATACACCGCTCCGAGACGGTTGAGGAAAAGCTCTCGCTCGTCAATAGATTCGGACTCACCATAGGCTATTTCAAGCCCTCAAAGCTTGAGTTTGAGAACATTGTTATCACACTTGCAAGAAAGCACGGCATAACCCTCTCTGATGAGGTGATCATCGCAGAGGCTCACAAATGGGAGATGCGCCACGGCGGAATCTCGGGAAGAACCGCTCAGCAGTTTGTAAACTCACTTTTGGGTAAAGAAATATAATAAAAAAGCAGCCCTTGGCGTACCTGCTATAAAGCAGTATTTTGTAATAAAAATGCAAAGTACTGCTTTATTTTTATTTGTTAGTACAACTGACAGTTGAAATAAATCCAAATAATTGTATATGGACTTTCATAAAATTTATGCTATAATATAGGCAGAACCGGTTCAGATAATAATTACTGGAGGTCATTTATGGACAATCGTTTTTCTAATATTTTTAAGAAACTTCGCAAGCTACAAGAATTAACGCAAGAGCAGGTTGCGGAAATGCTCGGCGTTACTTCACAAGCAATCAGCAAGTGGGAGTGCGGAACTTCGTACCCCGACATTGAAATGTTGCCTATTATAGCTAATATTTTCAAGGTTTCTACCGATTACCTTTTGGGAGTCGATATAAGCAAGCAGGAAAAGGATATTTTCGAAATCATAGAGAAAGCGAAAGCTTTCTGTGATAACAGCAAATATAATGACGCTGTTATCTTGCTTCGCAATGCTTTAATTCAGTATCCGTCAAGCTGCGAAATTATGTATTGGCTTGCTTGGAGTTTGAGAGGCACAATTAGACAGCATCCCGAACATGAGCATGAGGCAATAAATATTTATCGGCGCATTTTGAATATTTCCAAAAATTCCGAGCTCATATGTAAAGTAACACGGGATTTGGCATATTGCTATTATACGCTCGGAGATGTACAGACTGCAAAAGCTTATGTTGATATGCTTCCTTCATTTGAAGTGTGTCGCGAGTACAATCTTGGCAGAAGCAATGTTTTAACTGGTAAAGATTTGTCAGACGTTCTTCAAAAGAACATTCGTATGTATGCAACCGCAATTCAAGAGTGTCTTGAATATTTTGCCGATGAAAACATTTTGAAAGAAGATGAAATGTTTCCGTATTCTACGCAGATAGCAACAAAACATTTGGAAAACATCAAAGAATTTCTTGATTAAACTCTCGCCCCGCCTTGCGCGGGGCTTCGCTTTTGTGTCCACAAAAGCAGTGCTTGTCAGGAAAAGCAGACGGACTTTCGGAACGCACAAATCAAAGGCTCCCTTGTGTAAAGGGAGCTGTCGCCGAAGGTGACTGAGGGATTGTTTTACGATGAAATTTAGCTTTTTACAATCCCTCCGTCTTGCTTCGCAAGCCACCTCCCTTTACACAAGGGAGGCTTATCTTCGCCCGACAGTATACCTAAAAGGTGTAACACACTATACCTTGCAGGGCAAGGCGTGTGAAAAAGGACAGAGACGAAAAATCTCTGTCCTTTTGTAATGTAGGGGCGTTCATTGAACGCCCGCGGGCGACCACTGGTCGCCCCTACAAATTTGTTTTTTATGGTAGGTAAAACCTGCTTTATAGCAGGTGTCCCTTGGGCTGCTTTTTATTTTATATGAAAAATAAAGTTCCTACGTCAAAGAGTTCTTCGGTTGAGAGAGAAACAACGTGTGTTCCGTGGCTTTCGCAAAAACGCTTGATTGCTTCTGCATCGGGATGCAGATCAATATTTCCCGAGAAATAAACACGCTCGTTGTCAAAACCCGAGCATCCGCCGATAAATCCCGTGTCGTACTCGGTGATGCCGATGTGTCCCGCGGGTATCAAAAGCACGTCATAGCCGTCGGCACGCATCGCCTTGTAAAGAGACGGGTCAGCTGTGATAGCCACGTGCTCTCCAACCTTACATACCGAGCATTTTGCATATCCCTGCTTTACAGGGTGTGGAGTAATGCCAAGGCGCTTCGCCTCTGTCTTTACAAGCTCGGACACGTTCTCAAGCTTTCCGTAAAGATGATCTCCAAGGCAGAGCGCATTGAAGAGTATATCGCTCGGATATTCAGATCCGATAAATTCACGTGTTTTGACTATCTCATAGCCCTCGCTTGATATCTCATCAAACTCTTTTTTTGCAATCTCATAATAATCCGCGTGGCAGAATACCGTATTGCCCAAGATAAAGAGCAGCATATCGGGGTGAGCCGATACGGGAGCGTGGAGAGCAGGGTGAGGCGGCATTTCTATCGGCAGAAAGCCGAGTGAGCGAAGCGAACCCTTTATCCTATCAGATGCTCTTGAGTCTATTATAACCTTTTTCATAATACCCCCAAAAAAGCTGAAAGCGGACGATGAACGTCCGCTTTCATAGCTTATGCTTTCAATGAACTTGATTTAATTCAATTAAGCGCGGTTAACCTTGCCGGAACGAAGGCAACGAGAACATACAGCAACGGTCTTAGGTGTTCCGTCAACAACTGCTCTTACCTTACGAATGTTGGGTTTCCAAGTTCTGTTTGTCTTGCGATGAGAGTGAGAAACGGACTGACCGAAAACAACTCCCTTTCCGCAAACGCTACATTTTGCCATATTAACACCTCCTCAATACACAGTGTGTATCTATACAATTATTTATAAAATCCATAGAACGCAAATCATTATAACACAAAAGAAATCAAAATGCAAGAGTTTTTTTCACTTTTTTTAAAATATTCTTCATTTTGTTGTTTTTCTTTGAGGGATAAGGCTTTGCGGCAATTAAAACTCCTCTGTTTTGGGGTGAGTAGTGCCTAAAAACGCGCCAAATTCGATCGGAGCATCGCACTCGACTATAATTCCAAGCATATCGCCCTGGCAAAGATGCCAAGCGGTATCCTTTATCTCACACTCAAATTCAGCACTCATAGAGGAGAGAGCCGCTTGTATATCCCCGCAAACGGCGGTGGCGGAGCGCACGGTGGAAGCCTTTAAAATCTTTTGATAGAAATCGCACATTCCCCTAAAACTCTCAAAGTTTGGTATACCGCACTCAGATCGCTCAAAAGAGAGAAGATAGACCCCGCTATGCTCGTGGCAAAAGGCGGTGGGTATTTTTTTCGGCGGAGCTTCGGCTATCGCGGATACCGAAATATAGGGCGCGTGAGCATTTGAATACTCAGCCGAGGCTTCTCCCGACATATAAAGCTCGCTCATAACTCGGTAAATGCCGAGAATCGCAGAGATATTTGCGCCAACAGATTCCTCGTCAAAGCTCTCACTAAAGCTGTATTTGACCTTGAGAGATACCTCCGAGCGGGGAATACCCTGCGCGATCCCTGCCAGAATGGCAGAGAGTGCGGTGTCGATAGAGACAGGAAAGGGCGCTTTTCCAAGCTCTGCGGCAAGGACGGATACGGATTTTTTCGCTATCGTAGTCGGTAGGTTTTCAAGCTCAAGCGCACCGCGTTTTTCAGCTTTTTCCTCATTGACAGCACACGCTCTTACTCCCTTGCCAAAAGAGGAGAGTGTTTGAAGAAGCTCGAGGTCAAGTGATAACGGTGAGTTGTTTTCTCTTTTTATGAATATCTTGTTCTCGAGAGTGGACTTCGCAAAGGGAGTGATCGCAAGACAATACGGCTCGCAAAGGATATTTGCAAAATCAAGCTGAGAGTTTGAAAGGGCTATCAAAAAGCGGCCGTGATGCTCGCTCACAAGATGCGAGGGCTCTATTACGGACGGCATATCGGGGAGAGCGCAGGGGGAGATAGCTACCCCGTGCCCCGCCTTAGAGAGTGCGCGTATGATGCCGCCAAAGGATATCTTCTTTACAAATCTTATATTTTCAGCAAGTGTCTCGTAGGAGATAAAGTCCTCTACGACAGAATCATATTCTGTATTTGACATCTCTCTTGTGGGGGTTATCAAAGCGAACACCGTATCCGAGAGGAAGGATGCATTTTTGTAGTTCTCGTTTGAGAGAGGATATAGCCTTGTGCCGTCGTACTTGGTTATGCCGCAAAGACGGGGGAGTGCAGGTACAGTCTTACCGGTGAGAGATGCATATTCGGCGGCGACCTCAAAAGCATCGGCGAGCGGGAGCATAGCCTTGCTTTTCCTCGATATTACCGAGTATCTCTTTATAAGATCCTCATAGGTCTCAAATATCTCCTTTGAATCCGTGCTGAAGCTTGAGATCGCTATGTTTTTCGGGTCTTTCTTTACGTCGGCTATAAGCTCGTCGAGAAGATACAAGGCAGAGATGGACATCTCTGTAGTGCCGTTTTTTGCGGCAATATTTTTGCACATAACAAGCTCGTCGAGCGTCATAGAGAGCATATAGGTCTCTTTCAGGGAAAGAAGAGCAGCGTTATCAAGTCTTGAAAAATTTTTTACAAGCCCCATTTTTCTGCCTAGAGAGTCTGTTTTAAACTGAATGTTTTCGTTCATTATACATACTCCTTTGTGAGTTTACCAAAGCATCCCTCGTCAGATGCCCCTGTTATCTCAACATCAAGATACATAGAGTTAAGCGGATATTCAGAGGGGACTGCCACCTCTATAAAGTTTGCGGTGTGTCCCTTTGCCATACCGTCCTCAAAGGTCTCAAAGAGTACGGGATATACCTTGCCGATATTCTCCGCAAGGATCTCGCGGCGTATTTCCTTTGCGAGCGTCGAAAGCGTTTCCGCGCGTTGACGCTTGACCTCGGAGGGTACTTGATCCTTCATCTCAGCAGCGGGAGTTCCTTTGCGCTTTGAATAGGGAAACACGTGTATCATAAGAAATCTTGCGCGTTTTACAAATTCAAGGGTTTCCTCAAAATCCTCGTCGGTCTCACCGGGAAATCCGACGATAACGTCGGTAGTGAGCTGTACGTTGGGCATATATTCGCGCAAAAGCTCGATGGCTGACATAGCCATTTTAGCGTTGTATTTTCTTCGCATAGCGGCAAGTGTTCTGCTGCTTCCGCTCTGCAAGGAAAGGTGAAAATGCGGAGTTATAGAGCGTAGAGGCGCTATCTTTTCAACAAATGCTTTTGTTATAACAGTAGGGTCAAGAGATCCAAGTCTTGTTCGCTCAAGACCGCTTATACAGTCAACTCTTACGAGAAGATCCGCGAGATTGATGCCACCGAGATCTCTTCCGTAAGAAGCTGTCTCGATTCCTGTGAGTACTACCTCGCGGCAACCTCCTGCCACGAGCGTCTCCACCTCAGTTAGCACGTCAGATGGTTCTTTTGAGCGTATTTGTCCTCTCGCGGCGGGAATAATACAGTAAGCGCACTTGCTCTCACAGCCGTCCTCTATCTTTACGTAAGCGCGGGTGCGACCGAACTCTGTGATGCTCATCTTTTCAAACTCGCTGCCCTTGATCTCTCTGACGTCGATATAGGGCGCATCGTTTTTCTGCCCGCCCTCCAAAAGCTTTATGGCATAGTCTGCCACGGAGAGCTTGTTTGTGTTGCCTGAGATGTAGTCCACACCGCCTATCGCGGCGATCCTCTCTGCATCGGTCTGCGCAAGACAGCCTGTTACTAGAACGTATGCCGAGGGATTCTTTTTTATAGCGCGTCTTATAAACTGACAAGCCTTTCTGTCGGATTCCGCGGTAACGGTGCATGTGTTTATAACGTATATATCGCATACGGAGGAGGGCTTTGTTATTTTTATTCCGTTTGCTTTGAGTTGCTCTGCTATCGCTTCGGATTCATACTGATTTACCTTGCAACCGAGCGTGTATATTCCCGCAGAGTATACTTTGTTATGCATATAAAGCCTCCTTTAGTTTATCTTATCTTAAAGATAATAATAACATATTTTTTTATGTTTGTAAATGGTATTGAAAAGAGTTCTCAATTTTTTAAAAATAATCTTAAATATACTTGAAAAATGTCTGTGTATGGATTATAATAGGAGTGTAAATATTTTGATGTCCGAATATGACGTCTGAAAACAAGGAGGAAGAAATGAAAAATCTTCATGTCGTAGATCATCCGCTTATAACCCACAAACTTTCAATAATGAGAAATAAAAAGACAGGCTCTAAGGATTTCAGAGAGCTTCTCAATGAGATCGCGCTGCTTATGGGCTACGAGCTTACTCGCGACCTTCCTCTTGAGGAGGTTAAGATAGAAACGCCTCTTACCACGATGACCGCTAAAATGGTATCCGGAAAGAAGCTTGCTATCGTTCCGATCCTGCGCGCGGGACTTGGTATGGTAGAGGGACTTCAGACTCTCGTTCCTGTCGCAAAGGTTGGACATATCGGTCTTTACCGCGACCCCGAAACACATATGCCCGTAGAGTATTACTGCAAGCTCCCGACAGATATAGAGGAGAGAATAGTTATTCTTGTTGACCCTATGCTCGCGACAGGCGGCTCTGCTGTTGACGCACTTACTATGCTCAAGAATAAGGGCTGCAATAACATTCGTTTTATGTGTCTCGTTGCTGCTCCCGAGGGAGTAGAAAAGGTTGTAGAGGCGCATCCCGACGTGCCGATATACACGGCGGCGCTTGACGAGTGTCTCAACGATCACGCGTACATCGTTCCGGGTCTTGGCGATGCCGGAGACAGAATATTCGGAACTCTTTGATTTTTTGAAAGGATCGGGACTGCCGCAAAGGCGGCAGTCCCGCTATTTGATAATGAGATCTTTTAAGATAGGCAAAAACGACGCGGGGCAGAGACTTGATAAGTTTCTCACCAAGGCCGTAAAAGGACTTCCGATGTCGCTTATGTACAAGTTCATAAGAACAAAAAAAATAAAGGTCAACGGAAAAAGGACGCTTCAGAACTACTTTCTCGTAGAGGGCGATGAGATCCAGCTTTATATAAAGGACGAGTTTTTTGGCTCTCCCGGGGCAGACGATTCTGCCCTTGAGAGAATAAAGCCAAAGCTTGATATCGTATATGAGGATGAAAATATAATGCTCCTTAACAAGCGTCCGGGTGTCCTTGTTCACGAGGACAGCGATGCAAAGGACAACACCCTGATAATGCATATCAAGGCGTATCTTCTTGCTCGCGGTGAGTATGATCCAAAGGCTGAAAACTCATTTTCTCCCGCACTCTGTAACAGAATCGACAGAAACACGGGCGGTATTGTGATAGCGGCAAAAAATGCCGAGGCTCTTCGTGTTATGAACGAAAAAATAAGAGAGAATAAGATCAGCAAATACTATCTTTGCCTCGTTCACGGTAAGCTCGCAAAAAAGCAGGACAGAATGACGGCTTGGCTCAAAAAGGACAGCGCGGCTAATATGGTCACTGTCAGAGACCGCCGTTTTGAGGGCTCAAAGGAGATAATTACCGCATATAAGGTTCTCGAAGAGAGAGGCGGTGTGTCTCTTCTTGAAATAGATCTCATCACGGGAAGAACACACCAGATAAGAGCTCATATGGCACATATAGGGCATCCTCTTATAGGTGACGGAAAATACGGTATCAACAGAGATGAAAAGCGCAAGGGCTATAAATATCAGGCGCTCTATGCATATAAGCTCAGATTTTCCGAGGATAGCGAGGAGAATATACTCTCCTACCTCTCGGGAAAAACGTTTTCTATTCCGAAGGAGCAGATATGGTTCCTTCGCGATGGGGAGGTGCTTTGATGCTATCCTTTGAAACACTTAGCAAAAGGTGGGTGAGGTTTTTACTGCTTTTTATAGGAGCGGTACTCACAGGACTTACGATGACTGTGCCCTCGATAGGATTTATCGAGTGGATAACACTCATCCCCGCGGCTGTTGCAATGATAAATATCGCAAAAGACAGAAAAGTTCGGGGAAGAGGACTTTACGGCTACGGATTTTTCTTCTTTTTCTGCTACTACCTCGTCAATTTCTATTGGTTTATAGAGCTTTATCCGCTTAGCTTTATCGACGGAATGACAAAGGGCGCGGCACTTGCGGTTGTTTTGGCAGGGTGGCTTGGTCTGTCTCTCTTTCAGTCGGTTGGAGGGGGACTTGTCCTGCTCCTTTTGGGCGGGGTTGTGCGTACTCGCGCGACAGAAAAATGCGCGGTGATCCTACCGCTTTGCGCGGCGGCTATCTGGAGCGTTTTCGAGTGGTCGCAGACACTTTTTTGGTTTGGTGTGCCGTGGGCAAGGCTTGCTATCGGACAGACGGGTTGGCTTGTCGGGGCACAAAGTGCATCGCTTTTCGGCTCTTGCTTTGTCGCGTTTTTAATAGTCTTTGTAAACTTTTTTGCGGCGTATGCTATACTTTCCGCAGAGAAAAGAAGAATATTTGCGCTTCTTTCGGCAGGTGTATTTCTCGCAAACACCGCACTAGGCGCAGTTGTCATGCTCTCTGATAAGGATAGCGGAAATACGGTCAGAATATCCGTGGTGCAGGGAAATATCTCCTCTCAGGAGAAGTGGCTTGCTTCCTCTACCCAAAAGACGCTTGAGGTATATGAAAAATATACGCTTGAGGCAGCGAAAGAGGGCGCAGAGATCGTAGTGTGGCCCGAAAGCGCGCTTCCTTATAACCTCGAAAACGATCTTTACAAGCTTGAATATGTAAAAAATCTGGCTAGAAAAGCAGGCGTTACGGTTATGGTCGGCGCGTTCACCTATAACGAGGAGGACGAGGAGCTCAACTCTATAATAACCGTTCTTCCCGACGGCAGAGTTCACGAAACCGTTTACTCAAAGAGACACCTTGTTCCGTTTGGCGAGTACGTTCCTATGAGAGGACTTTTTGAGGTTCTCATTCCGCCGCTTACCGAGCTTTCTATGCTCTCGGAGGATCTTGCTCCCGGAGAGGGCGCAAACGTAGTTGAACTTGACGAGGCTAAGATAGGTTCACTTATCTGCTTTGATTCTATATACGATGAGCTTGCAAGAGACTCGGTCAAAGATGGGGCGCAGATCATATCGCTTTCTACAAACGACTCGTGGTTCTCTGACTCTGCGGCACTCTATATGCATAACGCACAGGCAAAGCTGCGCGCGATAGAGACGGGCAGATACGTCACCCGTGCGGCAAATACGGGGATATCCTCGATAATCACACCGAACGGTAAGGAGATAGGAAGAATAGAAGCGCTCCTTGAGGGACAGCTTACAGCAGACGTGAGAGTGCGCGATAACACCACACTTTACGTGCATATAGGCAATACTTTTGTCCTGGCGAGTGCGCTTCTCGTTTTCTCTGTTTTTGCTAACGAGGTATTTACCAAAATAAGAAAAAGAAAAGGCTCGGAGAAATAATTCTTCGACCTTTACGGAAGATTTATGAAAAATAACAGACGTATAAAATACCTAAAAAATATCTTGATCCCGTGCCTTTTCCTTTCGGGAGTTGCAGGCATATTTACAGGTGCGCTTATATTTTGCTTCAAGGTGGCGGCGGAATTTGTTATAGATGTTTCTGCGGATATATATGCTGTGGCAAGAAATAATCCCAAGTATGTTTTGCCGCTTATTTTAGTCGCGGCAGTGCTTGGTGGAGTGGCATATATTATGCTTCGTATATCGCCCGGAAGTAAGGGCGGTGGAATACCGTCAGCTATAATCGTGCTTCGCGGACTTGTACCCTTTAGTTGGATAAAAAATATAGTATTTCTGTTTTCTTCCGCAATGCTCAGCTTTTTTGCGGGAGTTCCGCTTGGCAACGAGGGACCCAGTGTAAAGATGGGCTGTGCGGTAGGAAAGGGAACTGTAAATCTCTTTGCCCGTAAGAATAAAGCGTGGGAACGCTATATAATGACGGGTGGAGCTTGCGGCGGTTTTGCCGCGGCTACGGGCGCGCCGCTGAGCGGTATGCTTTTTGCCTTTGAGGAGGTACACAGAAGATTCTCTCCGATAATCTTTATGGCGGTTTCAATGGCAACTATCGCTTCTTCCGCTACGATGGAGGGACTTTGCCACGCGTTTGGTAAGCATAGTTCACTCTTTGAGCTTACAGCACACCCTGTTTTGCCGATAAAATATATCTGGATAGCTTTGATAGTGGGACTTCTCTGTGGCGGTATCTCTATACTCTTTACAAAAGGCTATAATGCGGTAGATGACCTAGTAAATCGCGCTATGGCAAAGGTCCCGTTTCTTGTCAAGATGATATCGGTGTTTGTAATAACGGCAGTTCTCGGCATTTTTTCCTCGGGATTTATAGGGTCCGGACACTCTCTTATCGATGAGATATTTTACGGAGAAGCAGGAGCGTGGTATCTCTTGCTTATCTTTCTTTTGATACGCGCTATAATGCTTTTGGTTGCAAATAACGTAGGTGTTACGGGAGGAACGTTTATTCCCGTTCTCACGTTTGGTGCTATAATTGGAAGCCTTTGCGCGACAGTACTGACAGCACTTGGTGTCATTTCCGCAGAGTACACCCCACTTCTGATATGCATTGGAATGGCATCATTCCTCGCTGCATCCTCCAGAGTTCCGCTTACGGCGATTGCGTTTTCTCTTGAAGCCCTTGCGTGTATGGGAAATATTTTGCCGATATCCCTCGCGGTCGGTGTTGCGTTCTTTATGATAGAGATGCGTGGAATGATATCCTTTACGGATACCGTTATAGAGCACAAGCTCCATGCCGCAAGACTTGGCAAGACCCCACATACAGTTGACGTTCATATGACTGTACAAAAAGACTCTTTCGTCGTTGGTAAGGAGATACGCGATATCCTCTGGCCTCCGAGCTGTGTCGTGCTTTCTGTTAAAAAGGCAGAGGATGACGGTATTGGAATGGGCGCGGGAGATGTTCTTCACCTTAAATTCACCACCTTTGATATCGATGAGACTAAGGCTTTGCTTGTAGCACTTATAGGCGATCAAGGGGCAGAAAAGAGCAAAAAAGACAATTTTGAGGACGACGAGACATACGAAGTCCCCGAAAACTGACACTTTTAATTTCTTAGAATATTGAGCGCACAGATTTGTTGTGATTTATGCACAAAAATCCGTGCGCTTTCTGTGTGATGTTGTGCAAATGGTATATTGACAATTTCTCTGTAAAATAGTATTATATATATAATAATATGAATGCTGTGATAGGGAGCGACGAGGAGAAGCCTTTTCCAGAGAGCTGTCGGCAGGTGCGAGACAGTAAACGGACTCCGATGTTAAATCACCCTTGAGCTGACCGCCGAAAGTATACACGAGTAGAACGGTACGTATTCCGCGTTAAGGAGAAACGTATAAAGGTACGTTGAGTGCTTCCCACAGGGAAGAATTAGAGTGGTAACACGGAACTGTCTGGTCTCCGTCTCGAGAAAGAGACGGAGACTTTTTGTATAAAAACATAAAAAGGAGAAAATATATGCTTACACTTGACAAGATCTATCATGCAGCGTATGTCCTCAAGGACGTTATAAGAGAAACACGCATGATACAGTCAAAAATAAATCCCGAATGCGAGACCTATCTCAAAACAGAGAACCTGCAGATAACAGGCTCGTTTAAGGTCAGAGGCGCGGGATATATGATATCCCAGCTCACCGAGGAGGAAAAGGCGAGAGGTGTTATTGCTTGTTCTGCGGGAAATCACGCGCAGGGTGTTGCACTCGCTTCTTCAAAGTACGGAATAAAGGCAACTATCTGTCTGCCCGACGGCGCGCCTATATCCAAGGTCGAGGCAACTAAGAGCTATGGAGCAGACGTGGTGATGGTAAAGGGCGTTTATGACGATGCTTACCGTCGTGCGCTTGAGCTTCGTGACGAGTGCGGATATACTTTCGTCCACCCCTTTGATGACGACAACGTAATCGCAGGTCAGGGAACAATAGGACTTGAGATACTCAATGAGCTTGAGGGACTTGACGCGGTGGTCGTTCCTGTCGGAGGCGGAGGACTTATATCGGGTATAGCGTATGCTGTAAAGCATCTCGCACCTAACGTCAAGGTGTACGGAGTGCAGTCTGCCGGAGCACCGAGCATGTATAACTCACTCAAGGATAAAAAGATAGGTCGTCTTGCATCGGTATCCACGATAGCTGACGGTATCGCCGTAAAGGAGCCTGGAGCTAATACGTTTGAGCTTTGCTCTAAGTACGTGGATGAGATAGTTACCGTCAATGAGGATGAGATATCCTCCGCAATACTCGCACTTATCGAACAGCATAAGATGATAGCCGAGGGCGCGGGAGCTGTTTCTGTAGCGGCAGTTATGTTCAACAAGATCCCCGTAAAGGGCAAAAAGGTCGCCTGCGTTGTGTCGGGAGGTAACATAGACGTTACGATCCTTTCCAGAGTAATAGAGAGGGGTCTTCTTACCTCAGGACGTACTTGCAACCTCTGTATCGAGCTTATGGATAAGCCCGGTCAGCTTATGGACGTTTCCTCAACGATCGCAAGACTTGGCGCAAACGTTATCTCGGTTCACCACGAGAGAGCAAGTGAGATCAAGGACATAAACGGATGCTACCTCAGAATGGTTCTTGAGACCAGAAACTATGAACATATCGAATCTATAACAAAGGCGCTTTCCGCTGCCGGATTCAAGATAATTTCTTACTGATAAAGGAGACAGTGTTATGACAGAAAAGGTATATACAAAAAATGCACCCGATGCAATAGGCCCTTATTCTCAGGCGGTAAAATGCGGCGGATTTGTGTTCACGTCGGGACAGATAGCAATAAATCCCGCTACAGGCAACGTAGAGGCAGAAACTATAGTAGAGCAGACAGAGCAGGTATGCAAAAATCTTACAGCTGTGCTTGAAGCTGCAGGTAGCTCGCTCGCCAAGGTGGTAAAGACCACTTGCTTCCTCTCGGACATGGCGGATTTTGCGGCATTCAATGAGGTTTACGGAAGATACTTCACATCCAAGCCCGCGCGCTCCTGCGTAGCCGCAAAGCAGCTTCCCAAAGGCGTTCTTTGCGAGGTAGAGGTCATCGCCGAGCTTTGAGATATCGACCGTTTGGGCTTGAGATCAAAAAAATAAAAAACTGAATAAAAAATTCTTGACAAAGGAAGTTATTCGTGGTAGAATATCTTCAATGTATTTTTTAGGCGTTAAAGGGAATTAGTAACGTACTGTGCACTTGCAGAAAGTCGACGGTCGATGCGAGTCGATAGTGTGTTTGCGTGAATCTCCTCCCCGAGCTTCCGCTTGAAGATCCGGTTTTTGGATTGTGTAGACGCGGACGGAGAGCCACCGTTATCAGAGGCGATTCACTGATTGGTGAAGCAGAGTGGCCGTATTACGGCAATAAGAGTGGTACCGCAGAGTGTCAACGACCTTTGTCTCTTTCTAAGGATAAGAGATAAAGGTCGTTTTTGGATTATAATGGATTTTCGCTGTTTGCGAAAAGGAGGTAAAGAATGATATTAAATGGCTCTGAAATTCTTGTAAACGTTCTCATAGAGCAGGGCGTTGATACCGTTTTCGGATATCCGGGCGGATCTGTGCTCAACATCTATGACGCGCTTTACAAGTATAGTGATAAGATACATCACTACATGACGGCGCACGAGCAGGGCGCGGCGCATGCGGCAGACGGTTACGCGAGATCGACAGGTAAGACAGGTGTCGTCATCGCGACAAGCGGTCCCGGTGCGACAAACCTCGTTACGGGAATTGCGACCGCATATATGGATAGCGTACCTATGGTCGCTATAACGGGTAACGTTCCCACACAGCTCATCGGTTGCGATAGCTTCCAGGAGGTGTATATCGCGGGAATAACGATGCCGATAACAAAGCACAACTTTGTGGTAAGAAAGGTTGAAGAGCTTGCTGACGTTGTAAGAGAGGCGTTCAAGATAGCAGCGAGCGGTCGTCCCGGTCCCGTTCTTATAGATATTCCAAAGGATATCACCGCGGATAAGACTACATATTTCCCTGCAGAGCCCATAAAGCCCGAGTGCAAGCCTGCCAAGTTAAGAAACATTGAGGAGATCGCAAGCATTATAAACAATGCTGAAAGACCTTTCATCTATTACGGAGGAGGAGTCAGGATTTCCGGTGCGGGCGACGAACTCCGTGAACTCATAAAGAGAGCGGATATCCCTGCGGCACATACGCTTATGGCGGCGGGAGTACTTGGATACAACGAGAAAAACAACCTCGGACTTATCGGAATGCACGGCTGCTATTCCGCAAACTCTGCGGCTAACAGAGCAGACGTTATGATCGCGATAGGAACACGATTCAGTGACAGAGTTGCACTGAACACACAGAAGTTCGGACATAACGCGCGAATAATACATATAGACATAGACCCCGGTGAGATCGGCAAGATAATCCTTCCCGACTACAGTGTCGTAGGTGACGTAAAGGAAGTCCTCACAGAGCTTCTCAAGTACGTAAAGCCCGCAAAGCACGATGAGTGGTCAGAGCAGATAGCTAAATGGAAGAGAGACGATTATATGCCTAAGGATAGAGACGACGTCCTTCTTCCTCACCAGATAGTCGATATGACCTGCACCGCGGCAGGAGAGGACGCTATATACGTTACCGACGTAGGACAGCATCAGCTCTGGGCGGCACAGTATCTCAGACACGTAAAGCCGAGAAACTTCCTCACAAGCGGTGGACTTGGAACTATGGGTTACGGATACGGCGCGGCACTTGGCGCACAGGTGGCAAATCCCGACAAGAGAGTAATCCACTTCACCTCTGACGGATCTCTCCACATGAATATGAACGAGATATGCACGGCAGTAAGCTACGAGCTTCCCGTAATAACCGTTATAATGAACAACGCCGTTCTCGGAATGGTAAGACAGTGGCAGGCAGTATTCTACGATCGCAGATTCTCCTCCAGTGAGCCCGAAAGAAAGACGGATTACGTTGCGGTTGCCAAGGCATTTGGCGGAGAGGGATATCTCTGCAACACTCCCGCGGAGTTTGAGGCGGCACTGGCGGCTGCGATGAAAGCCAAGGGTCCTGTTTGGATCGATTGCAGAATAGACAGAGAAGAAAAGGTTCTTCCTATGATCCCGTCGGGACAGACAGTCCACGATACGATATTCAAATAATGAGAGGAGGATACAGATATGAAAAAACAGTGTATGGTTCTTCTTGTTGAAAACAATTCGGGAGTTCTCGCACGAGTCAGCTCACTTTTCATGCAGAGAGGATTTAATATCGACTCTCTCACGGTGTCCTCGACAGAGATCCCCCATATATCGAGAATTACGGTCATGACAACGGGTGACAGCAGAACGTTCAGCCAGATAATGAAGCAGACTAGCAAGCTTGTTGAGGCAAAGATGATCTTCTCGGTAGAGCCCGAGTTCAGCCTTATCCGAGAGATACTTATGGTCAAGTTCTCAAGTGTGACAGACGAGCTTGATACCCTCAAGGGGATAATCGCAGATTTTGGTGCTAATATCATCGATATGTCTCACGGCTGTTTCGTTGCCGAGCTTACAGAGTCACCTCAGAGAGTTGACGAATTCCTTGAGGCGGTCAAGGATTTTGAAATGATCGAGATGTGTCGCTCCGGTGCTATTGCTCTTGAGCGCGGTCTCATTGATTATGAGCTTTAATTTAAGAAAATATTTTTATTATACAAGGAGAAAGAAAAAATGATCACAAAGTATTATGATACCGATTGTAACCTCAGCCTTCTTGACGGCAAGACGGTTTCCGTTATCGGCTTTGGTAGCCAGGGACACGCACATTCTATGAACCTCGCTGAAAGCGGAGTTAACGTAGCAGTAGGTCTTAGAAAGGGCAGCGCTCACTGGAAAAAGGCAGAGGATTTTGCCGCAACTCATCCTAACTTCAAGGTAATGGAGATCGAAGATGCTGCAAAGGCAGGAGATCTCGTTATGATGCTCGTTCCCGATGAGCTCGCAGCAGACATCTACAACAAGCAGGTAGCTCCCCACATGAAGGACGGCGACGTTCTCATGTTCGCTCACGGCTTTAACATTCACTTCAACTTCATCCAGCCCGCAAAGAATATCGACGTTATAATGGTAGCTCCCAAGGGCCCCGGACACACAGTAAGAACACAGTACCAGGAGGGCAAGGGTGTTCCCAGCCTTATCGCGGTATATCAGGACTACACAGGCAAGGCTAAGGAGTACGCTCTCGCATACGCAAGCGGAATCGGAGCAGGCAGAGCAGGTATCCTTGAGACATCCTTCAGAGAAGAGACTGAGACCGACCTCTTCGGTGAGCAGGCGGTTCTTTGCGGCGGTGTTACCGAGCTTATGAAGGCAGGCTTTGACACTCTTGTTGAGGCAGGCTACGAGCCTGAGATGGCATACTTTGAGTGTATCCACGAGATGAAGCTCATCGTTGACCTTATCAACAACGGCGGCTTTGCTATGATGAGATACTCTATCTCCAACACAGCAGAGTACGGTGACTACAGAACAGGTAAGAGACTTATCACAGAGGAGACTCGCAAGGAGATGAAGAAGGTTCTTGAGGAGATCCAGAACGGTACATTCGCTTCCGAGTTTATGACAGAGTTCTCCGCAGGAAGAAAGGCTAAGTTCCTTGCAACACGCCGCAAGGAAAGCGAGCATCAGCTCGAAAAGACAGGAGCAGAGCTTCGTCAGATGATGTGCTGGCTCAAGAAGTAAGACAGACCATATCTACACAATACGTTGTCGGGAGCATGCTCTCGACAACGTGAAAATTAACTTTGAAAACAACAGTAAATAAACTTTGACATATATTCAGGAGGGAAAATATGAAACAGAATCAATATCAGAAAATTTTGAGCTTGGCAATCGTCGCTATGCTCCTTGCGTTGGTGGTAGTTCTTCAGTATTTTGGCGGTTTTATCAAAATAGGCCCGTTCGTGCCCTCGCTTGTGCTTATTCCTATCGTTATTGGCGCTATAGTGGTCGGTCCACGTGGCGGAGCGATACTCGGCGGCGCATTTGGTATCGTTGTTATCACACAGTGCTTTATGGGGATTGACGCGGGTGGATTTATCCTTTGGGGAATAAATCCTTTCTTCACAGCCCTTGTATGCCTTGTAAAGGGAATAGCCGCAGGACTTGTACCGGGCTATATCTACAAGCTTTTGGTGAAAGAGAACTCCTCAAATAAAAGAGCGCTCGCAGGTGCGGTTCTCGCGTCGCTGACAGCCCCTATAATGAATACGGGACTTTTCGTCATCGGACTTTCCACGCTCTTTACAGATACGCTTTACGCGTGGAGCGGCGACACAAACGTTATGCTCTACATATTCACAGGGCTCATAGGAGTGAACTTCCTTATTGAGTTTGCGATAAACATCGTTGTTTCTCCTGCAATATCTACCGTAGTCAAGGTGGCTACTAAAAAAATCATAAACGAAAAATAAGCTTTGTCAGAAAGGAAATAAATTATGTCACTTCGTTCGGATAACGTAACAAAGGGTGCGGAAAGAGCGCCTAACAGAAGCCTTTTCTATGCCATGGGCTATACAAAGGAGGAGCTTGAGCGTCCTCTTATCGGAGTTATCAGTGCGCATAGCGAGATAGTACCCGGTCATATGCATCTTGATAAGATAGCAGATGCGGTCAAGGCAGGTATCAGAATGGCGGGAGGAACACCCGTGCTTATACCCGCGATAGGCGTTTGCGACGGTATCGCGATGGGACATATAGGAATGAAATATTCGCTCGCAAGCCGTGAGCTTATCTGCGACAGCGTTGAAACTATGACTATGGCGCATCAGCTTGACGGACTTGTGCTCGTACCCAACTGTGACAAGATAGTTCCCGGTATGGTAATGGCGGCTGTAAGAATGAACGTTCCTGCTGTCGTTTGCAGCGGCGGACCTATGCTCGCAGGCCGTTACGACGGGGAAGAGGTCAGCCTTTCCAAGATGTTTGAGGCGGTTGGCGCATACAAAGCAGGTATGATCGATGCGTGCAAGCTTGAGGAATGCGAGCAGGGCGTCTGCCCCGGATGCGGAAGCTGCGCGGGAATGTACACCGCAAACAGTATGAACTGTCTTTGCGAGGCAGTAGGTATAGCGCTCCCCGGTAACGGAACGATCCCCGCTGTCAGCAACAAGAGAGTAATTCTTGCAAAGCATGCAGGAATGGCTATAATGGAGCTTGTAAGAAACAATGTTACCGCTCGCGATATCATCAACGAAAAGTCTATAACCAACGCTCTCGCTTGCGATATGGCGCTTGGCTGCAGCTCTAACAGTGTGCTTCATCTTCTTGCTATCTCTAACGAGGCAGGGGTTAAGCTTGACCTCGACCTCTTCAATAAGATGAGTGCAAAGGTGCCGAACCTTTGTCACCTCGCACCCGCAGGCCCTACACATATGCAGGATCTCGATATGGCAGGTGGAATTCCCGCGGTTCAGGCAGAGCTTCTGAAGGCAGGACTCCTTGACGGCAGCGCGCTTACAGTCACGATGAAGACAGTGGCAGAGAACGTTGAGGGCGCATACATAAAGGATACAAATTCTATCCGTCCTATCAGCGATCCGTACAGCGCAACGGGTGGAATTCAGATACTCTGGGGCAACATCGCGCAGAACGGCTCGGTTGTAAAGAGAAGCGCGGTAGCACCCGAAATGCTTTGCCACAGCGGTCCCGCAAGAGTTTTTGACTCCGAGGATGAGGCAATAGCGGCTATTTACAACGGAAAGATAGTTGACGGCGATGTTGTCGTTATCAGATATGAAGGACCTAAGGGCGGCCCCGGAATGAGAGAGATGCTTAACCCCACAAGCGCGCTTGCGGGAATGAAGCTTGACAAAACTGTCGCTCTTATACCCGACGGAAGATTCTCCGGTGCGTCCAGAGGCGCATCTATCGGTCACGTGTCTCCCGAGGCGGCAGACGGCGGAAACATCGCGCTTCTTCGCGAGGGCGATATAATCGAGATAGATATCCCGAACGCATCTCTTAACGCAAAGGTCAGCGATGAGGAGTTCGCGAAGAGAAGAGAGACGTTCGTACAGCGTGAGCCCAATATCAAAGAGGGGTGGCTCTCTCGCTATGCAAGACTTGTGAGCGGAGCAGAAAACGGCGCTGTAATGAAATAATGGAAAGGATGCTTTTGCAACACCCTGAATATGAACAACGTAAATAAATATACAAGACAATATTTTCCCGCTCCCATAACGGAAGCTAAGTGGACTAAAAAGAATTACATAGAAAAAGCTCCCATCTGGTGCTCGGTCGACCTCAGAGACGGAAATCAGGCACTTATGGTGCCTATGAGCCTTGAGGAAAAGCTTGAGTTCTTCAAGCTCCTCGTTGATCTCGGCTTTAAGGAGATAGAGGTTGGATTTCCTGCGGCATCTGATACAGAGTATAAGTTCCTTCGCACACTTATCGAGGAAAATCTCATTCCCGATGACGTTACAGTGCAGGTACTTACACAGTCTCGCGAGCATATCATCAAAAAGACATTTGAGAGCCTTCGCGGGGTAAAGAACGCTATCGTTCACCTCTATAACTCCACATCCGTGGCACAGAGAGAGCAGGTGTTCAAAAAGTCAAAGCAGGAGATAATCGATATCGCTATCGCGGGAGCAGAGCTTTTCAATAAGTATAACGCGGAGGAGGGAAATAAGTACCGCTTTGAGTACTCTCCCGAGTCCTTCACGGGTACAGAGCCCGAGTTTGCGCTTGAGATATCCAATGCAGTGCTCGACGTTTGGAAGCCCACACCCGATAAAAAGGTCATCATCAACCTCCCCGTAACCGTTCAGGTGTCTATGCCCCACGTTTACGCAAATCAGGTCGAGTATATGAACGAGAACCTCAAGTACAGAGAGAACGTTATAATATCTCTCCATCCCCACAACGACAGAGGCTGCGCAGTCGCAGACACTGAAATGGGGCTTCTTGCGGGGGCTGACAGAGTTGAGGGAACACTCTTTGGTAACGGCGAGAGAACAGGTAATGTTGATATCATATCTGTAGCTCTCAATATGTTTTCACAGGGCGTAGATCCCCAGCTTGATCTCTCTAATATGCCCCGTATAACAGAGGTTTACGAGAGAGTTACACGCATGCACGTTTACGACAGAACTCCTTACGCTGGTAAGCTCGTGTTTGCCGCGTTCTCGGGCTCGCATCAGGACGCTATCGCCAAGGGCATGAAATGGCGCGAGGAGCACGATTGCCGCTTCTGGACAGTACCTTACCTCCCGATAGATCCGAACGACGTTGGAAGAGAGTACGAAACAGACGTTATCAGAATCAACTCCCAGTCCGGAAAGGGTGGAATCGGATATCTGCTTGAGCACAACTACGGTTATATTCTCCCCTCCAAGATGCGCGAGGACGTTGGCTATACAGTCAAGGGCTATTCCGACCGCTCTCACAAGGAGCTTTCGGGAGACGAGGTCAGAGATATATTCCACAGCGAGTATGTAAATATCGAGACTCCCATAAAGCTCGTTGACTATCACTTTGTGAGAAGAGCGGACGGAATGAAGGCTATGCTCACGATAGATACAGCAGAGGGTCACGTCGATATATCCGCAGACGGTAATGGACACCTTGACGCGGTCAGCAACGCGCTCAAGAAGTTTATTCAGATGGATTACTCAAACCTCACCTATAACGAGCACGCGCTCTCTACAGGATCAACCTCCAAGGCGGTCACCTACGTAAGCATTACGTTTGAAGATGGCGGCAAGGTATGGGGCGCAGGTATTCACGACGATATTATCGCGGCATCTATCAATGCGTTGATATCCGCGATCAACCGTAAACTCAACACAAAATAATAATAGCTAAGAGGTAACTGATATGGCTATGACAATGACACAAAAGATACTGGCGGCTCACGCAGGGCTTGAGTCGGTAAGAGCGGGTCAGCTCATTATGGCAAAGCTGGATATGGTTCTCGGAAACGATATAACCTCTCCCGTTGCTATAAACGAATTCAAAAAGAACGGATTTGAGTCTGTTTTTGATAAGGAAAAAATATCGCTTGTTATGGACCATTTTGCGCCCAACAAGGATATCAAGGCGGCAGAGCAGTGCAAGCAGTGCAGAGCCTTTGCAAAGAGCTTTTCGATAAAGAACTACTATGACGTCGGAGAGATGGGAATAGAGCACGCGCTCCTTCCCGAAAAAGGACTTGTAGCGCCCGGCGAGGCTGTTATAGGCGCTGACTCTCATACCTGTACATACGGAGCACTCGGCGCGTTCTCTACAGGCGTAGGAAGCACCGATATGGCGGCAGGAATGGCAACAGGCGAGGCTTGGTTCAAGGTCCCCCCCGCTATCAAATTTGAGCTCAAGGGAGAGCTTAACCGACCTTACGTTTCAGGTAAGGACGTTATCCTTCACATAATCGGAATGATAGGTGTTGACGGTGCGCTTTATAAGTCTATGGAGTTCACGGGTGAGGGACTCAAGTCGCTCTCTATGGACGATAGACTCTGTATGGCTAATATGGCTATCGAGGCGGGCGCGAAGAACGGTATTTTCGAGGTTGACGAGATCACTCTTGAGTACGTAAACGGAAGAGTAAACCGTCCCTTTAACGTATATAAGGCAGACGAGGACGCGGAGTACGATGAGAGCTACGTTATAGACCACCCGGCTATCGAGCCCACCGTTGCTTGTCCTCACCTTCCCGAAAACACAACCACAGCACAGGAGCTCT
>JAZOLL010000014.1:0-41093 GCA_045653105.1 Eubacteriales bacterium | reverse complement strand
ACTAAATCCGCCGATGGCGGAAGAAATCCACCTGCGGTGGATGAAATCGCTACGCGATGAAATCTTGCTTCGCAAGGTTAAGGAGCGGCGGATTTAATTTCATCTGAGGCGGCACGCCGAAGATTTCATCCGAACGGAGTGTGGATTTCATCGCGCCTTGGGCGATTTCATTAAAACATTTCCTCTCGGTCTTGAAAAATACCAAAAACTGTGATATAATAAAATCAGAAAGGCGGTGGAGATGTGAAAAGGATAATTTCTATTATTGCGATATTTACATTAATTTGTGTTTCAATATGTTCATGTGCCCCAAAGGATGAGACTCCGCCAAAGATTAAAGAAGGGACATTCTCGTTTTGTGTAGAATATATTTACAAAGGGGAAACGTATAAATACGAAGACACGATCCTTTGTAACTACGTTGGATTGCTAACTAAAAAAAGTGGTGTGAAATCTCCTAATACAATTAGAGATTGGGAAAGCACACTGCAATCGAGCAGTGAAAGTTATAATGATGTTTTAGTTGTAAAACAGTATGGTGTGGAGTCAATATTTACAAAAGGTCGCACAAATACCTGCTCCTTTGTTTACCTTAGCTTTGGCAGAGCTGATTATTATATGGGAGAGAATGAATACTCCGACATAGATGCTCCATGCTTTTATTACTATGAATCATTCAAAAACTTAAGCGGAACGCAATCAGGAGAAAATACGGTTTTAACAGAAGAACAGTTGGAAGAATATTTTGGTATAAAAGTTGTTGAATTTAATTTTTCTTCACCAATTGAAAACGAATATGAATAGGTATCTTTTTTGTCAAGACGAGCCAAACGAAAATCCGTTCTTGTAAGAGAGCGGATTTTTGTTTGTATTATTCACTATTCATTATTCATTAAACGAGAACGGATTTTCAAATGAAGAATGAATAATGAAGTCGCTTCGCTAATGAATAATGAATAATTTCGGTAGCTTTTCGCTTTGGCGAAAAGCATTTTTATATTGAAAAACACCGAAAACTGTGCTATAATAAAATCAGAAAGGCGGTGCTCTTATGAGAAAAAACTTTAATGACAAACGCAGAGGACCAATACTGTATCCTCAACCTGTATTTATTATTGCGGCATATAATGATGACGGTACTCCTAACGCCATGAATGTTGCGTGGGGCGGAATCAGCGATTCCGATGAACTTTCTTTTTGTGTTGCAGAGGACCATAAAACCACCCGAAATATTCTCTCTCGAAAAGCATTTACGGTAAGCATGGCTGATGTAGCTCATGTTGTTGAATGCGATTATTTAGGTCTTGTATCGGGAAATGATGTTCCCGATAAGATGATAAGAGCAGGATTTCATTGTATTAAGAGTGAGTTTATAGATGCTCCCATTATTCAAGAGTTACCAATGGCGATAGAATGTATGTTGGTTTCCTATGATGAGGAGAGTTGCCGCTTAGTTGGTAAAATTGTCAACGTAAGTGCCGACGAATGTGTTTTGAAGGAAGATGGAAGAATTGATCCATCAAAACTTCGCCCTATCACCTATGATTCTATGAATCAAGCGTATCTTGTGATTGGTGAAAAGGTAGGGAACGCTTTTCGCGATGGAGTAAAATTAAAATGATATTGTTTTATATGGCATCTTTTTTGTCAACACGTCTCAAAAAGATAAGCGGTACGCAAAAGCGTACCGCTTATCTTTTTGGAGGCGACATTTTTGCGACGCGAACTGACCGCGCGGAGCGCGGCGGTTCTAATCTGGAAACTAAGCGAAAACGATTAAGTATCGTTTTCGCAACGCTTTTCGCCACAAAGCAAGGAGTGTGCCGAGGCGAGTGTACCGAGGCGACGGCAGACGACTATGCGACTGGTGAGTCGTGTCGCCGAAAAACTTGACACCCCACCGCCTTTATGCTATACTAAACTCAGAAAGGCGGTGATTTCATGGATAAGAGTATAAGATTATTCGTTGTTGTGATGACGTTATCGGCAATATTTTTTGTTGCTTCAATATGTACGTTAATATATTACAAACGAAAAAACTTTGAATTAAAAGGCGAGACAACCGTATCTGAGTTGGCGAAAAAGCTCACGACTGTTTCGTTTGCCGTTAACGTCAGCGTTCTAATTACGCTTGTTACTACGTTGCTTTCAATAATGATTTTTCCTGCTTTTATATTTATGGGAGTTATACTCTTGTTTGTTATGTGCGGAGTTTCTATAATGATGGGTCCTGCTGTGAGTTTATTGGGAATGGTTTTTTCCGCTGTTAACCTAAGAAGAGGTGAGGAGAGAAAACCTATCTATATATTTGTCTCCTGTATCTCTATGTTGATTTCCTTTGTAATTTCGGGTTTGTATATTAACCTAGTCGTATCTTAAGAAACTTAGAATTTTTCCTTATCATCTTTTTTGTTTTGGAGGCGCTATCCCTTTGCGAAGAGATCTCAAGGATACATTTAGAACCCTCTCAAACGAGTGGAGTGGTATATTACTAAAAAAACAAAACAAATTAAAAAAACCACTTGATTTTCACCTAAGGTAAAACGGTATAATTTGTTTGTAACGGGGATAAAAGACTTGAATTTAAAGCCCTTTTTTGTTATATTTAATCTATTGATACCCGATCACAAAAGAAGATACGAGAATTATAATAAAATCAGAAAGGCGGTGGAGATATGAAGAAGAAAATCATGTTACTTGTGAGCTTTTTTCTAATTTTTTGTTTATCCTCTTGTGCTAATATCAATGATGAAAGTGCATACCAAGCTGTTAAGGAACACTATGAGAATGTTGAGATAATAGCAATAGTGCCTGTATATTATAATGGTGAAAAAAACGATACCGCTTGTATTGCAAGGACGTCGGAGGGCGTAGTAGCGGGTGAACTTTACGTTTCCACAGCATCAATGGAGGTTGAATTTGAGCCACGGTTAGTGTTTAACAATAACGACAACAATAACGATTTTTTCAAGGCGATTGTATCAGAACGTTTTATTCTACACGGCTTTTCTGAGGAAAAGGAACGAATTAGTGAGACTTATCAGGATGAAAGTCTTGAAATAGTTGAGTTTGTGGAAGAAGGGAAAACGTACTATTATTACGTAGTATATCTCGACTGAGGTGCCTTTGTGCGGCATCTTTTTTGTCAAGACATCTCAAAACAAAAGCAACCCGATCGGGTTGCTTTTTGTTTTGGAGGCGCTATCCCTTTGCGAAGAGATCTCAAGGATACATTTAGAACCCTCTCAAACGAGGGGAGTGGTATATTACTAAAAAAACAAAACAAATTAAAAAAACCACTTGATTTTTACATAAGGTAAAACTGTATAATTTGTTTGTAACGGGTGATAAAAGACTTGATTTTAAAGTCCTTTTTTGTTATACTTAATCTATTGATACCCGATCACAAAAGGAGATACGAGAATGAAAAGAAAGATTTTACTTTTATCTGCACTTTTGATAATTGCTTTCTTATTTATAAGCTTGACAGTTACTGCTTTTGCAGACGATATAATACAAAGTGGTACACTGGGAGATCTTTCATGGACTCTCAATGAAACTACGGGGGAGCTTGTCATATCAGGCGAGGGAGAAATGCCGTCTCTGCTTGACAATCCCGTATGGTTGGATTATAAGGATAAGATTAAAACCGTTGTCATTGAGGACGGGGTTATGAGTATTGGGAACTATGCGTTCAAGGAATGTGCAAACTTGACACATATCACAATTCCCGATAGTGTTACGAAGATAGGATATCTCTCCTTTTGGAATTGCAAGAGCTTGACGGAGATCACGATATCAAATAATTGCACAGAGGTAAATGAAGACGCATTTGATGGCTGCCAGAATATTGCTACCGCAACTATTCCCGCAAATGCAATTCCCGCACTTCCTCAAGAGGGTGTGAAGAGCGTGGTCATTACTAACGGGACCAGTATACCCAGCAACGCATTCAGTAGCAAATATGGAATCAAAAGCATTACGCTCCCTGATACGATTACTTCAATCGGAAGCTTTGCGTTCTATAATGGCGATATTACAAGTATCAATATTCCCGATGGGGTGACAGAAATTGGACGTCAGGCTTTTCAGGGTTGCAGATACCTTGAAAGTGTGGTGATCCCAAATTCGGTTACAACTCTGGAGATGAGCGTTTTTGAAGGGTGCAGTGCTCTTCGCTCTGTCGTGCTCCCCGAACATTTTACGAGTATTGGAAACTATGCGTTTAAAAACTGTAAAAGCTTAGAAGCTATAACTATTCCCGAGGGCGTTGTGTCCATAGGAAGCAGCGCGTTTTACAGCTGCGACAGTCTTACCGAGGTGTTTGTTCCCGATAGTGTTAAAGAGATCGGAGATTTTGCATTTGCGGATTGCGAAAGTCTCAAAAAAGTCAATATTCCCGACGGAATAGAAAGTGTATCAGGATATGCTTTTGATAGCTCATATGCTATTGAAACCTTTACTACGCCGACAGAAGCTCTTTATATGATCTATCTTCCCAAAAACGGTTTGAAAAGCATTATTTTTACAAGCGGAAGCAGTATTCCAAACAACGCGTTTTCGGGTTGTAACGTGCTTGAGAAGGTGATCTTTTGCGGCAGCGAGAGCGACTGGAGTCGCCTGCAGAAAAATCAAACCTGGAAAAAAGACCTCGATGGGGTAAGCTTTACCTATCATAACTGTAGCTGGGATATCACAGAGGATATGCACTCCGGCACTTGCTCCGCGTGCGGATCCGAGATCCAAAGCGAGCATTTGTGGAATGCAGGTACGGTAATAAAAAACTCTACACATCTTGAAACAGGACTCAAAAAGCATATTTGTATCGTATGTCAATCCGAGAAAACCGTTGATTTGGAAAAAACTAAGGTGCACACCTACGGGAAGTGGACAGAGGTCGATGAAGATCAGCACAAGAGAGTTTGCGCCTGCGGAGATACGGAGTACGGAGATCACAGCTATAGTGAATGGGGCATTGTAACTAGTCCTACAGAGGATAGCGAGGGGCTTCGTCAAAAGGGTTGCAAATGCGGAAAAAAGATAACCGAGGCGATTCCAAAGCTCACACACGAATACGAATCTTATGTTTTTGAGCCGACCTGCACAGAGCAGGGATACACTCTGCACGAGTGTAAAAATTGCGCTCATAGTTACGAGGACGCGTACGTAGATCCTCTCGGACACGTTTATGATAATGATGAAGATATGATGTGCAACAGATGCGACGCTGTTCGCGAAAATGAAACAGAAATCAAGTCAGACGGTTGCAACTCGGCTATCGGCAGCAAGATTTCTATAATGTCAGCTCTTATGCTTCTTGGTATAATCCTTTTGAGGAAAAGAAAAACAACGATTTAAAGGAGAACTTTAAATTAAAAATATAGCCTATTAAAAAGCACCCCTTGGGGTGCTTTTTCTTTTTTGAGTATAAGTCGAATTGTTTAAAAAAATTGGAAAAATTTTTATCGGGGTATTGAAATTGGCAATTATATGTGTTATAATATTAACGAACTAAATCACGATTTAGTTTGAGATTATTAAGTCGAGGAAGGTTATGACGGATTATAATATTCATGCAAGGCAGGCAAGGGTGCGTACCAAGGTGTTACATACTGCCGCAGGACTTTTTTTACAAAAGGGATACGTAAATTCCACGCTTCGTGAGATCGCGCAGCTCTCTGGGATAAAATACGGCTCGCTGACGTTTGCATTCAAGAGCAAGGAGAACATTCTCTCTGAACTTGTGGGGCTTGTTATAGACTATCAGTTTGAGATTACCGAGCAGTTGTTTGAAAACAAAACGCGCGACGGACTTCTCGTTTATGCCTCTGAGATAACACTTCAGCTTTACATGGCTGAGAGCTCGGAGCATATCAGAGAGCTTTATACGCTCTCCTACTCTCAGCACAGCTCCTCTGAGATCATATATGAGAAGATCACGATGAAGCTTGCGGAATTCTTCAAAGAGAGATATCCGGATTTCAGCGCGGGCGACTTTTACGAAAAGGAGCTTGCGGCGGCGGGAATAATGAGGAATTATCTCACAAGACCCTCGGATATGTTCTTCCCGATGGAGCGAAAGGTGACAGCCTTTTTGGAGAACACGCTCTTGCTTTACGAGGTGGATAAAAACACCCGTCGTGAGACGATAGAGTTCATATCGCAATTCGACTGGAAAAAGATCGCACAAGAGGCGATAGACAATATGCTTGATTATCTTGAAAGTAAAACCTGAGGAGGATATTATATTATGAAAAAATTAGTTGCACTTTTACTCCTTTGTGCTATGCTCGTTTTAGCTTTTGCGGGCTGTGCACAGAAAAAGAAAGACAAAGATGACGAAAAAAACAACGGACAGCAACAGACCGGTTTTGAGGATTTTAAGATTCCCGCGGGAATGTCGGGCGCAGACATTGCAAAGCTTTTGCTTGCTAATGAGCGACTCAATGCAACGCTCCTCAAAACAGAGGGAGATATTTTTGAAAACGGAGCAGAGGTATATAGATCTCTTGCTATAAAGGCGGAACAGAACCTTGCCGCAAGCGCGCAGCAGCTTGCAGCTACTCCTATGCTTTATAGAACACTCACTCCCGTAGCGCTTTCTGAGGTCGTTGATGATGGTAAGGGTCGCGTGGAGATAGACGGAAACGTCTATCGTTGGAGCGATTTTAAGGAGTACAACAACTCCTTTGACGCATTTTCCTCCACAACCAAAGGAATAGTTGACTCTGCCAAAGAAGCGGCGGATATGATAGACAACATCAAAAAGAACGTGCGTGTGGTTGATAAGTGGGTCGATATGGGAGATACCAGCTTCTTTTTGCACGTTGACGAAAACTCCGAGCTCCTTCTCCAAAAGATGAGCATTGAAGAGGAAACAAGACTTACCGTTTGTATGCGTTATAAGAACGAGCAGGGTGAGGACGTTTACCAGCTTTTCAGTGAGGGCGACATTCCCGGTCAGTACGTTTTCTCAACGCGCACGACATATATCCCCGGCAAGAGATACGAATTCTCTACAAGACAGGATTTCGGATACGATGTTCACGAAAATTGCTTTGTAGCCGATAATTCCAAGGGATATTGGGAGACCTATACGGTCGGCGTGGCGCCCGAGCACTACAACGTGTCCTACTTCATAATGAAGGACGATATAGCATACGACAGCTTCTATGATCCCAAAACTAAAAAGATCAATTATCTCAAGGTTATGAGTGCGGATAAAGCAACCGATATCCTGAACATTATGGGAGACGTTTCTGACGGTATCGTGTTTGTAGATCTGATATTCAGCGGATTTGACGGGGTAGAGAATATAGAGATCGAGGCACGTCCCGATGAGATAGTAACAGATCTTGAGTGGTATTATAATCTTCCTCGCGAGGAGAAAACAGGTTATAAGCTCTTTGTAAAAGACGGTACGTATTCTCTCATTGATCAAAATTCGGCTGTCATTAACCTTACAAACGGCAAAGAACTGCGTATGGGAGACAAATTTGCAGACGGTAAGGTAGAGGTATCTGCAATTCGTGGAGAGCTATCTACCGGAAACTTTGCGCTCGGTGCTGTAGGTCTTACCATGAACGTAACCTCTAACGAGGAGCTTGTACAGATGATCTCTGCTCTTGTCGACGAGCTCGGACTCACCTGTCGCAGAGATACCGACACAACGCTTGCGGCAATCTCTCGCGCATATGAGGAGCTTATTCCAATCACCGCGTACTATAAGTGGAACGGAATAGTTGTCAGCGATGAGGAAGCTATCACGCAGGCATATGCTATAGAACGCTCAAGATTTGCAGAGATGAAGGCTCGGGCTGATATCGCAAAGGATGCCGAGGTCATCGATTACAACGACAAGGAGCTTTTGGCACTCAACGTTTCCTTCTCTGACGTAGAGCTTCTCGCGGCTACAGGTATTTCTACAGCCAATGCTGTGATCACGATAGAAAATGTGTCGCTCTCCGTCAAGGATACACTCCTCTTTGTTGAGGATGAGCCTTATTCCGTCTCCTTCGCACTCATCCCAGCAGGCGGCAGCGGTCTTGTACATCTTGGTAGCTCTGCGGAGAGTCTGGCATTTACAGGCGGAGAATTTACGGT
Source organism: Eubacteriales bacterium (assembly GCA_045653105.1). GTDB lineage: Bacteria > Bacillota > Clostridia > Oscillospirales > CAG-272 > HGM12713. The sequence goes on along the minus strand of JAZOLL010000014.1, from coordinate 32,990 downwards.
GCAGGGCGGTGCTACTCTTGAGATACCCCACCTTGTTGCGGGTGACTACAACCTCGTGGCATACGTTGCGACCTCCGATGGCATAAGATCTACAAAATACGTAAAGCTTTCGGCAGAGTCTGCTGACGGAACAACTGTAAAATATCACAATATGAATATGACTACAGGGCTTGATTCAGACGGCTCGCTTATCATAAGCTTCAGAGAAAATGTCGACGTTTACACAGAGATTATGGCATCAGCTACACTGGGCTATGAAGAGCTTTACGAGCTTGTAAACGAAAACATATGCGAGTACGGTGTGCCCGTCAATGCTGTGATAGAGATAGCAGATGACGATGAATATGCCGCTATGAGCGGTGAGGAGACCGAGCTCTCCGAGGGTGAATATCGCGTTAAATACGAAAGAGAAAACGCGTCAGGTAGCGGAAGAGTTGAAGGATATTTCTACTTTACGCTCACTCTTGAGAGTGCTGAGGTCATATCCGAATAATAAACTTAAAGATAAGCACCACCCGCTACTGCGGGTGGTGCTTTGTTTTATGTATCATTGAAAAAGAAAAATTAAATTTATTAAAAAAGCTATTGATTTTACCCAAGGTAAAAGAGTATAATTTTCATATAAGGGGTATACCGTATGAGCCAGTCTCATGCTTTCAGGTCAAATACATTGATTTTTGACATGTTTTGTGATAAAATCTTCTTAACCGATAGTACACTTTGAAAGGAAGAACGGATATGAAAAAGATAATTATCTCGCTTTTGCTTATTTTTGCACTTTCGATATCTTTTGTTTCCTGCACGGTTGACGATAAGGATAAAAAAGGAAATGAGACTGCTGACCAGATCTCCGCAGAATGCAAAGCGGCAATTGCTTTGATCGATGAGGGTAAATACGAGGAAGCGTATGAGCTTTTGAAGACACTTGAGGGCGATAAGGATGCGGAGAAATACCTGTCTAAATTCCGTTTTATGCCTATAGGAGTTCGTTGCCATGAGGGTGAAGACCTTTACCATAGTACGGCAATTCTGGGAGAGAACAATCTTCCCTCAAAGGTGATTTGGGTGGATATTAAACACGGTCAAGAGAGCACACAGGTTTACGAATACAAGTTTAACTCTAAAGGTAAAATAAGCGAGATCAAAAACACCTATGCCGAAAATACACATTACGACAGGTTCACATACGACGCAAAGGGAAATCTTATCAAAGCTCTGGAAATATACGCTGACGGTGGAGAGTCCTCTTTTGACTACACATATGATGCAAGCGGTAACAAAATAACGAGTGTATACACGCTCAAAGACGGCAGACAATGGACGTATAATTGGACCTACGATTCAAAAGGAAATTTGATAAAAGAGGGTTACACACAAGGCGGCCCACATGATAGCTATGAATATACCTACGACGAAAATGGGAACAAGATCAAAGAGCTGCATACAGACCCTTACGGTATAGAAAGGCTCACTACTTTAGAATATACCTTTGATGAAAAAGGAAATCCCAAAGTGGTAAAGGTTGTTTCAACTGACACCAGATTCTTTAATTACTCTTATGATGCAAATGGCAACCTCCTCTCAGAGAGTTGTCAAAAGAACGGTGAAGATGTTTGGCGTTATACTTATAGCTATGACGAAAATGGAAATTGCCTTAAAGAAACATTCCAAGCTTATGGGGGCGAGGAGCACACCTACGACTATACCTATGATGAAAACGGCAATCTGATCAAAGAGGTGCGTACGGAAAACGGCGAATCTGAGACATATATATACAAGTATAAGCTTGTCTATATCTCATTAGATATTCCCGATGACGATTGGGAAGCCATTGAAGGGTACGTTCTCGATCATTGATTCAAAATAAGGCAAGAGTCACACTATCGGTGCATGGCTTTTGTTATGCTTTTGAGCTATTACCAACAGCCAAAATGCTACAATTGCGATATAATAAATAATAAAAAGTTTAAAAACTCTTGACATTTACCCTACGTAAAAAGGTATAATCTTAAAAAAGAAACATTGAAAAAGGCGCACTTTACTTGACAAAAGCGCTTTTCGGTGGTACAATATAGTTGATCACAGGAATTCGCCCTTTGTTGACGAAATGTGATAATACTATTGTATATTTATATTTATAAGACAAAAAGGAGAAACTAAAATGAAAAAACTTTTAGCCTTTATTCTGGCTGCCCTTATCTTTGCGGGCGCAGGAACGGGAATTGCGTTTGCTATAATAGGAAACCGTCCCCAGAACATTGTAAGAAGCGCGATAGCCGATGCGCTTGAAGATGTTGTAGAGCGCGATGATATAAAGCCGGTGTATAATATGTTCAAGCGGGGATCACTCTCTGTGTCAGTTGATAAGATGACTAAGGGTGATGTAGATCTTTTGGAAGGTGCTAATTTCTCCGGAAAAATGTATTTCTCAAAAGATGCTTTCATGATGGAAAATCTCAAGATTAACTACGGCGAACTCAAGATAGATGCTGATATGTATTACTCTTCCGATCTTATCTACATGTCCGAGGAAGAGCTCTTTGACGCCGCTTACGGTGTAAGGCTCGATGAGCTTGCTGAGGATCTCAAGGATTCTATCTTTGCTTACGGTTCAGGCTCTGACTATGCTATTCCTGATGAAGAGACGTGGAATGAGGTAATAGAGTCTCTTGAGAAACTTGAAGAGCTCGACAGCAAGGAACTCAAGAAAGACGCTGAAAAGCTTGCTAAGAAGCTTTTTAAGAAAGCTTGGAAGATTGCTTGCGATAACTTTGAGTTCGAATCCGAAAAGGATGAAGTAAGAATCAACGGCAAGAAGGAAAAGGTAAGAGTTATCAGCATCGTTATTGACGGCAAGGCTGCAGCAAACTTTGTTTCTGATTTTTATGATTTTATCGCAAAGGACGATTCTATAGAAGAGTTCCTTGAAAAGTACGAGGATCAGATCACTGTGTCCGAGGGCGACAAATCTATCGTTGAGATGTATGAAGATAAGCTCGCTGAACTTGAAGATACCATCGATGACGTTTGCGACAATATCGAGAATTCTATTCCCGAAGACATTATCATCAACGTTATGACTCCCAGAAACAGCAAGACCCTTGCTAAGCTTGAGGTGAACGTTGAAAAGACGTCTATCCTTTCTATCGACATCGGTAAGGACGGAATGAAAAAGACCGATAAGATAAGCCTTTCTTTCGCCGGTGAAAAGGTCCTTACATACGAGATCAAGGAAAACAACAATAAGGAATTGGTAGCAGAGCTTGAGGTCGGCGGTAACACCTTAAAGATAGACATCGACAAGAGAGATGACGAGTTCACACTCACCATTAAGCGCGATGGTGATCTTCCTAACATCAAGGTTACAGGCGACTTTATAAGCAAGTTTGGTAAGACCACCATTACTGTTGACAAGATAATATCAGGTGAGGAGACCATCAAGTGCGACATTGAACTCGTAATCGACGAAAAGGATAAGATGCCCGCACCTCCTAAGAACTACGATCGCATCTCTGATATCAAGGATGAAGATGTTCAGGAATGGATCGAAAAGCTCGATGAGATCAACATCGGCGGAGAATGGGAATAATAAATTCTTTTGAATAAAATAAAGAGCACCGCGCATGCGGTGCTCTTTATTTTATTTTTATATAAGATTTTCAAACGCGTCCATAAGCTCACAGTACATATAAAGCGAGCCGAGGCACACGAGAGGTGTGTTTGCTTTCTTGCTGTCGGATATAGCCGCCGCGAGAGCATCCTCTATGCTCTTAAAGGGAGTGCTTTCTATACCGACGGATTCGAGTGCCTTTGCATATTCTTCGGCATTTAGCGCACGCGGATTGTTGGGTGTGACCGTGTACGCGCGTGAAGCTATTTTGGAAAGGTCACGCGCAATTGCGCTGTAATCTTTGTCTTTCATAACACCGCTCAAAACAGAGAGCTTGCCGCTAAAATACTTTGATATACTGTCTATTGCCGCGCTTATTCCCTCGGGGTTGTGCGCGCCGTCGTAAATGATTATCGGGTCTTTGGAGATAAGCTCAAAGCGTGCGTGCCAAACCGTGATTGAGAGTCCGTCTCGTATAGCGTCCTCGCTGATATCGAGTCCTCTATCCTTGAGTATATCTATCGCGGAGAGTACGTTTGCGGCGTTGAGCGGCTGATAAGAGCCGAGGAGTGAGAGGGAAATATCCTCTCTCTCACCAAAATCAAATGTCGTACCGTCAAGCGAGTATCTGACGTTTGATATTTTTGATCTGTCCGTGCGGTAAAGAGGCGCATCCATATCCTTTGCCACGCGCTCTATTACAGCGAGCGCACTCTCGTCTGTTCCACCGAAGAGAACAGGCGTGTTTTTCTTTATTATTCCCGCTTTTTCATAAGCTATCTGCTCTACGGTATCGCCAAGGAATGCGGTGTGATCTATAGAAATTCCCGTAATAACAGAGAGCAGGGGAGATTTGATTATGTTGGTCGAGTCAAAGCGACCGCCCATACCCGTTTCGAGTATCACAACGTCACAGCCGACGCGCTTGAAATATTCAAATCCGATAGCGCTTATCAGCTCAAACTCGGTCGGCTTTTCTGCCATAGAATCCGCAAAAGGACGCACAAAGGATGTCACCTCTGCAAGCGCCTCGTCTGATATAGGACTTCCGTTATAACAGATTCGCTCGTTAAAATGTCTGACGTATGGAGAGATGAAAAGTCCTGTTTTATATCCTGCGGCACGGAGAGTGGCATCAAGCATAGCGCAAAACGAGCCTTTTCCGTTAGTGCCCGCAACGTGAATGAATTTCAAGCTGTTTTGAGGGCTTCCGAGCATGTCGCAAAGCTCACTGATCCTCTCAAGCCCGGGTTTGCAGAAGCACCAGTTTATCGAGTGTATGTATTCTATTGATTCAGAGTAGTTCATTCTCCTCACCTCCGATGTATCCAATGGTCCTTGCAAAGCTCTTACGGCTGAGAAGCAGGCAGAGTATAGATATTTCAATGGGCGCGATTATAAGGTATATGGGGATCCTCCAAAGCACAAGTATCCCGTAAAAGTGATAAAGACCGATAGGCTTTATTATCATAGAGCACACGATGTGTGCAAGAGCGCCTGAAAGGATTATCTGTGTCGCACCTTTTTTCTTTATGATAAATTGCGGAACAGCTCCGGCAATTACACCCACTAAAATAGCGCCGAGAGACACTATAAGACTTGGCGGATATGCTTGACCCGAAAGAAGATAGCTGATAAAATCCGAGAAAAAACCGACCGCTCCGCCATATAGAGGACCTGCAACGAGACCTGCGAGGATTATAGGCATATTCTCAAAGGTTATTCGCAAAAGTCCAAGCGCAAAATTGAGATATGTCTTGCAAAAAATCCCGATAACGACACTAAGTGTGGTCATCATAGCGGCTACCGTGAGACGTTGAATATTTTGCTTTTTTCGATGGTTATAATGCATAAAAAAACTCCTTTCCCCAAAGCTACCATATGGCTAAGGAAAAGGAATACGAACCCTTATGCCGTATGAAGCGGGATGCAGAATACAAACCGCAAGCGAAACACTTTTCGTCTTTACGGCAACTCCCCGTCCGCAAAGCACTTCACGCTTGTATTCTTACTCTTCTGTACGAATCAGTGTATTTATTATACCTGTATTATATTATAGAAAAAACTTTTTGTCAAGAGAAAAATTCCTTGAAATTGTGATGCATCTATGATAAAATAGATACATAAAAATAAAAAGAGGCAGAAATGGAACTTAGAGAAAGATATATAAAAGCCAAAAGAGCGCTTTTTGACAAGGTCTATGGTACGCTTAACGACGCGCAGAGAAGCGCGGTGTTCAGCGTGAACGGCCCGCTTTTAGTCCTTGCGGGGGCGGGAAGCGGAAAGACCACCGTGCTTGTCAAAAGGATAGCATTTATCATAAAATACGGCAATGCTTATTATAGCGAGAATATCCCCTCAAATCTTACCGAATCAAGAGTTGAGGCACTTGAGAGGGTGTGTCGCGAATACTCGGCAGAAGATATAGAAGCACTTCTTCCGCAGTTTGCCGACTCTCCCTGTGCGCCTTGGCAGATGCTTGCCATAACCTTTACAAACAAGGCGGCAGGTGAGATAAAGAGCAGACTTGTCAGCACTTTCGGTGACGAGAGCGTCGCGGGGGATATCTGGTCTGGCACCTTCCACTCGATATGTATGAGGATACTTCGCAGATACGGAGACCGTGTGGGATATGATGCGGGCTTTACGGTCTATGACACAGAGGATACGAAAAAAACGCTTCTTGCCGTTATGAAAGAGCTTCGTCTTGACGAGAAAACGCTTCCCGTAAAGGCGGTAGCATCAGAGATAAGCCGTGCAAAGGAAAGACTTATAACCGCAGAGGAATATGCAGCAGAGGTCGAGTCGGATTTCCGCCTTCGCCTTGTCGCACGTGTTTATCGCGGATATCAGGAAAAGCTTCGCACTTGCAACGCGGTTGACTATGACGATATTATAATGCAAACGATATTCCTGCTTCGCCGTGAGGCAGATGTGAGAGAGTACTATCAGAAGAAGTTCAGATACGTGTGTGTTGACGAGTATCAGGATACAAATCTCGCACAGTTTGAACTCACAAAACTTCTCGCTGCGGAGTATGAAAACGTAATGGTGGTCGGTGACGACGACCAGAGCATATATAAGTTCAGAGGCGCGGATATCAGAAATATCCTTGAATTTGATAAGACCTATCCGCTCGCAAAGGTCATTCGCCTTGAGGAGAACTATCGCTCCACAAAGCCTATCCTTGACGCAGCAAACCAGGTTATAGCTCACAACACAAGCAGAAAGGGAAAGACTCTTTATACTAACCGTACGGGTGGTAATAAAATAAAGCTTCGCCTTTGCGAGGATCAAGGCGCTGAGGCAGACTTTATCATAGATACGATAGCGGATAAGGTCTCAAGGGGCGAGCGAGCGTACCGCGATTTTGCGATACTTTACAGAACGAACGCGCAGTCACAAGCAATAGAGCGCGCGTTTGCAAAGAGCGGTATGCCGTACAGAGTGCTTTGCGGACAGCGATTCAGCGACCGCAAGGAAATACGTGACGTAACCGCGTATCTCCAGCTCATTAACAACCAAAAGGATAACGAAAGGCTCAAAAGAATAATCAACGAGCCGAAAAGAAAGATAGGACAGACCACGATAGACGCTATCGAGACGATAGCAACAGAGCAGGGATGCTCAATGTTTGAGGTCGTAAAGAATGCGGATAAGTATCTCGCGCTCAAGCGAAACGAGAACACGCTCCTTGGCTTTGCAAGGCTCATTGAGGGGCTTCGCGCACTGCTTGATACCGATATATCACTTGAAGCGTTTATAGATCAGGTGCTCGATAAGTCGGGCTACCGTCAGATGCTCATAGCGGCGGGAGAAGCGGAACGAGACAGACTTGAGAATATCGAAGAATTCAAGTCGGGCATCATAGATTATTCCGAGCGCGCGGAAGCGCCTACCCTCACAGGCTTCCTTGAGGAAAACTCGCTTATCGCCGAGGTCGATAAGTATGACGATAGCGCGGACGCGGTAGTTATGATGACTATACACTCCGCAAAGGGACTTGAATTTCCTTTCGTATTCCTGCCCGGAATGGAGGACGGAATCTTCCCGGGAATGCAGAATATCCTCGGTGCGGCAGACGAGATGGAGGAGGAGCGCCGTCTTGCCTACGTTGCGATAACGAGAGCCCGTGACGAGCTCTGCTTTATACATACAAAGCGCAGAATGCTTTACGGAAGGACTTCTTATAATCCGCTTTCTAGATTTGTCGGTGAGATATCCGAGTCGCTTCTTGCGTGCGAGCCGAGAAAACGCGATAATTGGCAGAGCGAGATGGAAAATACCCGTCGAGAGAGAGTATCGGCATCTAACAGCTTCTCCCGAGAGAAAGTTACGGTTACATCCTCTGTATTCTCAAAGCCTGCGGCAAGTGGGAAACAGGAGATATTCTCGGCAGGGGATATCGTTATGCATATGACATTCGGTCGCGGAGAGATACTTTCAGTCAGACCTATGGGAGCGGACACGCTTTACGAGGTCGCATTTGATAAGGTCGGCACTAAAAAGCTTATGGCGACCTACGCAAGACTTAAAAAGATGTAAAGGAGAAAACAATGAAAAAAATTGTAGCACTTATTTGCCTTATAGCGCTTATCCTTTCCATGTCTGCTATGACTGCCTCTGCGGCAGGGGATTGGTTTGACTACGAGCGCACTACAGACCCCGATTATTCCTTCGCGGTAATAGGCGATATACAGACACTTGCATGGTATGACCAAAGAGTAGCCACGACATATACACAGACACTCTTTGACTGGATACTTAACAATAAGGAGTCAAGAAAAATAGAGTACGTTTTCGGTCTCGGCGATACTATAGAAACGCTCAGCTCTTGGGATGAGGGTGGCTACAACACCAGCGTTACAAACCCAGGTGAGTGGAGAATCACCTCTACACAGATCGCGCGTCTTAACGGTACTATTCCTTATCTCGTAGTCCGCGGAAATCACGATGACGAGGCAGGATATCACGAGTATATCTGTACGGATGATTATAAGGATCAAATGACGGGATTTTTCTGTGATGAAACAGGCACAGAGCCAGGTCTTAACGGAAACTCGCTTTCTAACTCCTATAGAAAGATACGTATAGGCACACAGAAATATCTTATGCTTGCTCTTGATTTTGATATAAACGATGATGTTATAGAGTGGGCAAACAATATTATCTCTGAAAACTATGACCACAAAGTCATAGTTGCGGTTCATGCATACAACAGCGGCGGTGACGGATTTCTCAAGGGCAATATCGGTCAGCCCGGTGAGGATGACGAGACAGACGGAGACGCAAATCACGACTTCTTCTATTTCAATGGTGAGCGCCTCTGGGATGAGATATTCTCAAAGCATAAAAATATGCTTATGGTGCTCAACGGTCACGTCTCTGTGACAGATCCCGTTATAAACACGAGAAAGGCAGAGAACGGAAATACTGTTTTTGAGATACTTGTTGACCCTCAGGCGCATGACGATAATCTGCATCAATACGGCGACGGTGCGGGCGCATTCGTAATGCTGCTCAATTTTTCAAACAACGGAAAGACTATCGAGATAGAGTACATATCTACAACAAGAGACAAGCACTACAAGGAAAGAAACCAGAAGGTACTCACTGTTCCCGAGATCGATACCAACGTGCATAGGCACTCATACGGCGACTGGATGCCGCATAATGACACTCACCACAAGCAGCTTTGCGAGTGTCAGGATGCTGAATATGCTCCTCACGAGTGGGATGAGGGAGAGGTAACTCTTGAACCCACGCATCTCAAAGAGGGCGAAAAGCTCTTTAACTGTACCGTTTGCGGAGCGACCAAGACAGAGGCGGTTGCCAAGCTCATAAAGCATGAGTACGGGGAGTGGAGCAAGCATAACGAGACGCTTCACGCAAAGAAATGCGCTTGCGGTGGAATTGAGTACGAAGACCACGCTTGGAGCAAGGCTAAGGTTACTAAAGAGGCCACTGCGGAGGCTGAGGGCGAAAAGACCTCTACCTGTTCGGTTTGCGGTGAGACAAAGGTGGAAAAAATAGACAAGCTTGCCGCAACTAAAAAGAGCGGATGCAAGGGCTCGCTCCTTGGCGGAAGTGCGGCTGTAGTCGGCTGCATAACTCTCTTCGGCGCGGCATTTGTGACAAGACGTAAGAAAATAAGATAAGTTATAAAAGCCTTCTCCTTTTTGGAGAGGGCTTTTTGATTAAAAAAACACTTGCAAAGCGGCACAGGATATGATATACTGTATATACAAGATAAGTTATACATCAAAAGCAGCCCGACAGCAATGCGCAAAATTGTTGCCGAGTAAGTTTTCGCCTCGGGGCGAGAGTTCTGTGCGAAAACCTTAACTTGAATAAAATATGCGCATAAAGATCGGGAGAAATATGCTCGTCGGTCTTTATGCGTTTTTTGTTTAAATTTTTCTTTGGAGGTGAATCTATGAAAAAAGCGCTTAAAATAATTTTAATTGTATTGCTTACTATACTGTTTCTTATATCAGCTTTGATTTCTGCTATAGTAATGTTTATTGGGGCGGAGACGGAAGATATAGTTAATGAATATAATCGTTATCAAGAATTAAAAGCTCCAGAAGAATACGGAAGTTATATATGTTATGACTATCACTTGGTAGCATTAAAAACAGACTTGGAAGAGAATTGGGGACATGTTAATTTTCAATATTGGGATTATCGTATAGATGATGTGGCTCAAGGTAAATGCCTAGCGTACTTCAAGGACATAATAGACGAGGATGAAAGTCAGTTTCTATCGGTTAGACGACGTGATATGAATTTCGTGTTTCAAAACCCTTATAATTACGTAGATCCTTGGAAGGACTGGACTGTAGAGAAGATAGAAATCGGATACGTTGGAGACAGAAGAAGTGACAAACATGACGGTACTCCAAGTGTGGTTATGGGAGAAGTTATTTTTTCAACTGCCGACACTAACTGCATCTCTAACTTAAAAACATTTGTGCTTGCCACCGGCGAGCCTGATGGCTTTAAAGCTCCCGAGGGATATAAGAGAGAGTTTTCTCTGGTCGAAAGAAAGAGTTTTTGTATTAGAGTTTTCTTTGAAGAATCTGAAAATATTGCGTGGGTATCCTATGTAAATAGCTATTACTCGGAAGAGAGCGGAGATCGAATAATCGTCATTGATAAAGGCAAAACGAAATATGATAGCTATGGTGTGCGGATCGAAGAAACATATGTAAATATATCCGAATATGAAAACCTCTATAATTGGCTGTCTGAATCTATAGAGCGAGTCAGTTAAAATCTTTTTGGAACTTTATTTTTTGGGGGTATATTCAACATGAAAGCAATTAACAGAAAAACATCCAAGATTGTATTTTTTACGGTTGTATTAATAATAGTAGCGTTGCTTTTAGTAATATTTTTATTTAAGGATAGGTTGTTTTTAAGTCGTGATTATCGCGATGAGCTTTATATAGACATTCCGAATACCGAGTATCAGCTTTTAGTAAAAGAGTGGAGCTTTTTAACGGGGAGTGGTCAAGAGGTGTATTTTGTTGAAGGCTCATGGTGGAAACGCCCCAAACTTTTGGGTCAATTTGTGGGAGAAGGTAATGGTTACTATCCGTTTGAATCAGGCGACTATACGATAGATTACGAGAACGGTGTTCTCTATCTCTCGTGGAAACGAAACAGCAATGAAGAAGGCTATAGCCAAACTAAAAGCTTTAAGTTACCAATATGAAAACCTTTATAATTGGTTGTCTGAATCTATAGAGGCTAAAGTGTCTGAATGATTTTTGGGACAAACAAAAGCCGCCTCCGTGAAAACGGAGGCGGTTATTTTTATTAAATTTAGCTTATATCTTTACAAATCCGAGCTTTTTCTGAACCTTAGATAGGGTCCTGCGGGCATAGTAGGAAGCTTCTTCCGCGCCGCGTCTCATCTGTGCCTCAAGGAATGCCTTGTCAGACATATATTCCTTGAATTTCTGCTGGATGGGAGCAAGCGCGTCAGCACAAGCCTCGCCAACTGCAAGCTTGAACGTGCCATAGCCCTGTCCCTCAAACTCTCGCTCTATCTCCTCTGCGGTCTTACCCGTAAAGCAGGAGTAGATACCGATAAGGTTGTTGATTCCGTGCTTGTCCTCGCCGATGCAAACTCTTGTATCAGAGTCGGTCACAGCGCGCTTGAACTTTCTGATTATAGTGTCCTTGTCGTCAAGAATATAAACGACAGCGTTTGTGTTCTCGTCAGACTTTGACATCTTCTTTGTCGGCTCTGCGAGAGACATTATTCTCATTCCCGTCTTGGGGATAACAGGCTCGGGAACTGTAAAGGTGTCGGGGAATATCTGGTTAAATCTCTCCGCAATATTGCGCGCAAGCTCAACGTGCTGCTTCTGGTCGCTTCCTATCGGAACAACGTCTGTCTGGTAGAGCAGGATGTCTGCCGCCATAAGCGTGGGATATGTGAAAAGACCTGCATTTATGTTGTCGGAGTGCTTTGATGATTTGTCCTTGAACTGTGTCATTCTGGAAAGCTCACCGAACATTGTGTAGCAGTTGAGTATCCAAGCAAGCTCAGCGTGCTCGTGTACGTGAGACTGAACGTAAAGAGTGTTCTTTTCGGGGTCAAGTCCGCACGCCATATAGAGCGCGAGAGTTTCGTAGGTTCTTCTTCTGAGCTCTGCGGGAACCTGACGAACGGTTATCGCGTGCTCGTCGACCACACAGTAGAAGCATTTATACTTGTCAGAGAAAAGCGAGAAATTTTTGATAGCGCCAAGGTAATTTCCAATAGTCAGATTTCCGCTTGGCTGAACTCCTGAAAAGGAAACGGGTGTATCGTTAAACATTTTTATAAGTCCTCTCGGAAATTGTAATATATAAAGATATAATAACACAAATTAATATAAAAGTCAATTGACATTTTCTCTTTTTTATGATAATATTAAAGGGTAAATGTAATTTTTCTTGCGGGAGGACTTGCTTGTGATAAGACATATCGTTATGTGGCGCTTCAAAGAGGTTGCCGAGGGTAAGGATAAGGCGGAAAATATAAAGGTCGCAACCGACAGCCTTTATGCTCTTGTCGGCAAGATCGACGAGATAAAGAAAATGGAGATAGGCGCAGACCTGCTTCACACTGCCGCGTCTATGGATATGGCACTTGTCACAGAGTTTGAGACCCTCGATACATTGCACACTTATGCGGTACACCCCGAACACCTTAAAGTTGCGGAATTTATGAAAAAAGTAACGGAAACAAGAGTCGTGCTTGACTGCGAGCTCTAATAGGAAAGGACGAAATTATGATAAAGCTTGAAAGAACCTCGGTTATGAACCTTGAAAACGCTATTCGCGGAGCGAGAAACCCCATGAACAGCTGGGATAAGAGCGATAGCTACTACGACGAGGCAGGGAACTACACCCTCGGCGAGAACGACCTCTCGCTTGCAAAGCGTCTTGCTACGGCGGGCAGCGACCACAGAAAGTATCTTCGCCAGATATTTGTATCTGTTGATATAACAGCTCCTCTTTACTGGTGGAAGGAATTTGACACCTACAAGGTGGGTACTGTTGCAAACTCCACATCCACTATGCATAAGATACATACAAAGGCTTTTGAGCGCGCAGATTTCTCCTGCGACCGTCTTGATGAGGGCGGCCTTGCGGCACTCGACGCGATTATCGAGTATCTTGAGGCGCAGAGACTTGCGTTCTGCGCGGATAAGACCAACCGTCAGCCTTGGCACAACATGATACAGCTTCTCCCGTCAAGCTATAACCAGATGAGAACAGTCACGATGAACTATGAAAACCTCATCAATATCTACTATGCGAGAAAGACTCATAAGCTTGCTGAATGGCATACGCTTTGCGACTGGATAAGCAGCTTGCCTTATGCCGAGGACATCATAAAAATCAAGGAAACAAAAGACAAAGAATAAGCAAAATATCAGAGGCGCAAAGATTTTTTAAATTTTCAAAAATCTTTGCGCTTTTTGCTATATTTTTTTGATAATATCTTGACGAAGTGAGATATTAGGACTATAATATAGTTTATAAAACTTTTTATATTACCATACGGAGGTTCAACAATGAACAGAGTTTATAATTTTTCTGCGGGCCCTTCCATGCTTCCTTTAGAAGTTCTTGAAAAAGCAGCATCCGAGCTCGTATGCTACGGTGAATCGGGAATGTCTGTAATGGAGATGTCTCACAGATCTCCGGACTACGAAAAGATCATAGCTGACGCTGAGGCAATGCTCCGCGAGCTTATGAATATCCCCGAGAATTACAAGGTACTTTTCCTTCAGGGCGGCGCATCCACACAGTTTGCGGCAGTTCCCATGAATCTTATAAAGAGAACAGGCAAGGCTGACTACGTTGTTTCGGGTCAGTTCTCCGGTAAGGCTTTCAAGGAGGCTCAGAAGCTCGGTTACGACGTTAAGTGTATCGCAACAACAAAGGAAGATAACTTTGACCACATCCCCGAGGTAACAAAGGATATGGTAAGACCCGATGCAGCTTACGTTCACGTTTGCTTCAACAACACTATATACGGAACAAAGTACGGATATATTCCGGATACAGGAGATGTTCCGCTCGTTGCGGATATGTCCTCCTGCATCATCTCCGAGCCTATCGACGTAAGTCGCTTTGGCGTTATTTATGCCGGCGCTCAGAAGAATATGGCTCCCGCAGGACTTACTCTCGTTATCGTTCGTCAGGACCTTCTCGACTATGCAGAGGAGAAGATGCACACAATGCTTGAGTGGAAGGTCATGGCTGAACACGGCTCTATGTACAACACTCCTCCTTGCTACACTATCTATATGGCTAAGCTCGTTTACGAGTGGATACTCTCCATCGGCGGTCTTGACGAGATGAAGAAGAGAAACGAGGCAAAGGCAGCTCTTCTCTATGATTACCTTGACTCTCAGGATTACTACATAGCACCCGTTAAGGCTGGCAGCCGTTCTATGATGAACGTTACCTTTGTAACAGGCGACGCTGACCTCGATAAGAAATTCGCTTCCGAGGCGGCTAAGGCAGGACTCAAGAACCTCAAGGGACACCGTTCCGTTGGCGGTATGAGAGCATCTATCTACAACGCTATGCCTTACGCAGGCGTTGAGGCACTTGTCGCATTTATGAAGAAGTTTGCGGCAGAAAACCCCAAGAAATAATTTATACAATACAGAGGATCTGACAATGAAAAACGTACTTTGCTTGAATAAGATCGCGTCTATCGGAACAGATAAGCTCGATAAGACAGTATATAACGTCGGTACAGACGTAAAGGATCCCGATGCGATACTCGTTCGCTCGGCAGCTATGCATGACATGGAATTTGACAAGAACCTTCTCGCTATCGCAAGAGCAGGCGCGGGTGTAAACAATATCCCGATCGACCGTTGCTCCAAAGAGGGAATCGTTGTATTCAACACTCCCGGTGCTAACGCTAACGGCGTTAAGGAGCTCGCTATCTGCGCGCTTATGCTCGCATCCCGTAACGTTATCGGCGGTATCAAGTGGGCAGAGACCCTTGCAGGTACACAGGGCGTTGCAAAGGCAGTAGAGGCAGGAAAGTCCAAGTTTGCGGGTAAGGAAATACTCGGCAAAAAGCTTGGCGTTATCGGTCTCGGTGCTATAGGCGGTCTCGTTGCTAACGCAGCTGTACATCTCGGAATGGATGTTCTTGGATGCGACCCCTTCCTCAGCGTTGACGCTGCTTGGAATATCAACCATCACGTAAACAAGGCTGCTTCCTTTGATGAGATATTCAAGAATGCAGACTATATCACACTTCATGTTCCCGCAACCGCTGATACAAAGAACATGATAAACGCAGATACCATCGCTATGATGAAGGACGGCGTCAGAATAATCAACCTCTCCAGAGCAGAGCTTGTAAACACAGCTGATATGAAGGCGGCGCTCGCATCCGGTAAGGTAGCCGCTTACGTTACAGATTTTCCCACAGACGAGATGGTAGCTGTAGAGGGCGCTGTTATAATTCCTCACCTTGGCGCATCTACTGCAGAGAGCGAGGACAACTGTGCTGTTATGGCGGCGGTTCAGCTTGACGATTACCTCCGCTTTGGTAACATCAAGAACAGTGTCAACTTCCCGAACGTATCTATGGGTATGAGCGGAGACAAGAGAGTTTGCGTTCTCCACGCAAACGTTCCCACACTTATCTCTCAGATCACAACCGTAATCGGTGAGGCAGGTCTTAACATTGAGAACATGACCAACAAGTCTAAGGGCGACAACGCATATACTATGGTTGATATCACGGGTGATATATCCGCTGATGCCGTAACAAAGCTTAACGCTATAGACGGAGTTTTGAAGGTAAGAGTTATCTGACAAAAAATATGGGGCTGAGGTCAAGAGATCTCAGCCCTGCTTTTTAGGAGGTTATATGATAACCGTAAATGCAGAAAACGGAGTGCTTTATCTGCGCTCACAGAATATAAAAGCCAAGCACGGCTTTTCCACAAGAATAGGCGGTGTCAGTAAAGAGGCGCACACAAGCTCACTAAACCTCGCCTTTGGACGAGGGGATGAGCGAGAGACAGTTCTCAAAAATCTTGAGCTTTTTGCAGATGCCGTTGGCTTTGATGCCGAAAGATGCATAAGTGTCTCGCAGATACACTCAACTGACGTCAGAGTGGTCACAGAGGCAGATGCAGGGCAGGGGTATTTTGCCCCCGAGTGCTTTGCGTGCGACGGATACGTGACTAACGTGTCGGGGGTTGCGATAGGCGTAAAAAGCGCAGACTGTGTGCCGATCCTTATCGAAGGGTATGACGATAACGGAAGAATACTCGCCGTTGGCGCGGTCCACGCGGGCTGGCGCGGAACTGTTGGGAAAATTGCGGTAGAGTGTATAAAAAAGCTCTCCGCATTTGGTGTCAACCCCGACAACGTAAAGGTCGCTATCGGTCCTGCAATATGCGGAGAGTGTTATTCTGTTCGTCGGGACTTTTATGATACTGTAAGAGATATACTCGGAGAGCGCGACACAAAAAGATTTTTAAAGCCGACCGCCACAAAAGACGTTTGGCTTTGCGATCTTCGAGAGATGAACAAAGAGTTTTTGATCTTGGCAGGTGTCAGAGCAGAGAATATCGAGATTACGGAAGAATGTACCTGCTGTATGCCCGAAAAGTATTTTTCACACAGATACACAGGCGGTGTTCGAGGTACTATGCTCTCGGTCATCGAGATGCCGTGATCAGTTGAATTTAAGCGGATATTTCTCGATGTCAGAGGGTTCAAACCATATCTCGTCAACGTAAACGAGTGCCTTTTCTGCCTCGTCGTATTCGTAGATAGAATAGCAACAATAGTCTGTCTCGGAGTAATATATGCTTGCGCGCTCCTCGATCGATATAACCTCACCGTTCACAAATGCAAGCTTTGATATCTTGCGGGTGCGTATGAAAAATTCGGGACTTGATGCGGTCTTCTCGGCAACTATCTCCTTGCTGCTTTCCTCGGCGCAGATATGATCACCGTGCTTGAAAAAGGAAACGTTTGAAAACGTTCTCTCACCGGAGTAGGCAACAAAGCTGTCGCCCTCGGAGAGAATGAGAGAATATATAACGTCCCCGTCATCCTCGTGAGCAGTGGGGAGCAAAATGTCACGTTTACCGTCGGCATTAAGGTCTTCAAAGACGGCGCTAAAGTTTTCTATACTAGTGTATATATCCGCATCTGAGCGAATCTTGACGGCGGCGAGCTTTTCGTCTCCGCTTTTTATTACAACGCGACGAACCGTACCAAATGAGCCCTTGTAGTTGAAGGAGTATCCTTCCTCTTCGAACTTATGGTAGGATATAGGATTGAATATCAGCGCCGCAAGGGATAAAAGCAGCGCAAGTGCTACCGCGGATAAGCAAATTGTAAATGCTTTGGATGTTGTTGTTTTCATAACTATCACCTCATAAGAGCCTTTTATATGATGATCATTTGGAAGCTTTTTTATCGTGACGCAACATTCCGATAAACACGGATATCAAGGTGAACACCTCGCAGATGATCGCACCCCAAGAGCCTGCCACGATATTGTATACAAGCCAAGATGGGGAGCTGACAAGTGCGCACTTTCTGATCTTTGCGGAATCTTTGAGCCTGAAGCCTACGTTGAGCGCCAGCATACCGATAACAGGGAGTATCTCAATTATCAGATTAAATGCGGTCGGCTCTTTGCCAAACACGGTGAAATTCAAAATATACACCGAGATATAGGAGGCGATAAATACAATAAACCAGGGAAGTCTGTCTGCCTTGAGCTTGTCCCCGAAAAAGAACACCACGGCTCTTATAGCGCCAAGTATGTTGAGAATTCCTCCAACGGTAGCGCCGAGCAATAAATAGTTAGCTGCAAAGAGTGCCGCGCCGAAGAGCTGCATAATTACTATGGTTTTTTGGCTCTTGCCTTGATACGACAGTATGTTGAAGGTCATAGCGAAGATTCCTATGATCTGGGCAATTATTTCAATAGTTTCCATAAATTTTTCCTATCATAAGTTTTTGATTATTTTATTTTAGCAAAGCCTTTGAATATAGCTTCTTTGATTATATCATATATTTGAAAAAAATCAAGTCCTCGGATTAGATAGAAAAAAGCACTTGCTTTTGCAAGTGCTTTTTTCTGGTGGGGGATGGTGGATTCGGACCACCGAAGTCAGTGACAACAGATTTACAGTCTGCCCCCTTTGGCCGCTCGGGAAATCCCCCAAAAACAGACTGCGCTTTCGCGCAGTCTTGGAGCTGGTGATCGGAGTCGAACCAACAACCTGCTGATTACAAATCAGCTGCTCTGCCATTGAGCCACACCAGCATATTTCCGTTTTCTCACGGAACGTTTTATATTATAGCATAGACAAATCGCTTTGTCAAGAACTTTTTTAAAAAAGTTTCGATATTTTTTTGAGATTTTTTCAGCTTTTTTTAATTTAATTATTATTTATAATTATAAGGTAGTTAATTTTCTATCGAACTTGACAAAAAAGGGGATTTGTAGTATAATTATAAACTGAGAATTTATGTTTTTGGAGAAAAAACACTTTTATGAGCATAAAAAAGAACAACATTCTTCCCAAAGAGGAAATCGATAAACAATTCGAGTATATAAATAAAATAAAAGCTGATAATGATAACTATAGCGCTAAAACGGGCGTATACCGTAAAGCGTTTGTTATGACTTTCGGTTGCCAGCAAAACGAGGCAGATAGCGAAAAGATCGCGGGAATGGCTAAGGCTATGGGTTACGAGATCACAAAAGAGCCGAGCGAGGCATCTCTTATCGTTGTAAACACCTGCGCTATAAGAGAGCACGCGGAGCAAAAGGCACTTTCGGTTATCGGACAGTACAAGCATATAAAAAATAAAAATCCCGATATGATAATCGCGGTATGCGGTTGTATGGTCACACAGGAGCACAGAGTAAACGAGATAAAGCACAGCTATCCTTACGTTGATTTTGTGTTTGGAACGTCATCTATCCATCGCTTGCCCCAGCTTATATGCGAGCGCATCTCCCTCGCCCGCCGCCTTTACTGTCACGAGGAGGAATATCTTGTGGCAGAGGGCATTCCTATGGTGCGAGAGGATAAAACCCGAGCTTGGGTGTCGGTCATGTACGGTTGCAACAATTTTTGCTCCTACTGTATCGTACCTTACGTTCGCGGAAGAGAGAGAAGCCGCACGAAAGAAGCGGTCTATGCAGAGGTTGCCTTACTTGTGGCACAGGGATACCGTGATATCACGCTTCTCGGTCAGAACGTAAACTCCTACGGAAAGGACAGCGGATACGACTACGATTTCGCAGACCTCCTCGCCGAGCTTGACAAGATAGAGGGAGATTATATGCTCCACTTTATGACAAGCCACCCGAAGGATGCAAGCCGAAAGCTCATAGACGTAATGGCAAGCGGCACTCATATCGCAAAGCATTTCCACCTGCCTATGCAGTCCGGATCTGATTCGGTGCTGAAGGACATGAACAGGCGATATACCTTTGAGAAATATATAGGCATTCTCGATTATATAAGAGAAAAGATGCCCGATGCGGTCATCACATCGGATATAATCGTCGGTTTCCCCGGGGAGACTGATGAGGACTTTGAAGCTACTCTTCGCGCACTTGAGCGTGCGGAGTTTGATATGATATACTCCTTTATCTACTCGCCTAGAAAGGGAACTCCCGCGGCAGAGAGAGCCGATCAGATCCCCGACAAGATAAAGAGCGAAAGATTTGACAGACTTCTCAAAACGCAAAACGAGATAGCGGCGAGAAAGAACAAAAAGCTTGAGGGCAGGGTGGAGCGAGTTCTCTGCGACGGCAGAAGCAAGAATAATCCCGACGTTTTCAGTGGAAGAGACGAGGGTAATAAGATAGTATTCTTTGATGCCGACGACAGCTATACAGGAAAGTTTGTTGATATTCTCATAGAGCGTGGAGACACATTTGCGCTTTACGGAAAAATAGTTGATAAAAAATAAAATCTAGATACAAGAGGAAAAAGAAATGGAAATTATGGAAATCGCCGCATTGCTCGGCAAAACACTCAAAGAGGACGAAAGACTTGTAAGACTTGAGGAGGCTAAGAACGAATACACCTCCGACGTAGAGCTTCAGAAGAAGCTTCTTGAATACGAGGTACAGCAGACAGCACTTCAGGGCGAGATAACAAAGCCCGAGAGAGATACAGCGTTCATCGATATCATTCAGAACAGAATCGACGTGCTTTACAAGGAGATAACAGAGTCTCCCGTATTTATAAAGCTCAACGAGGTTCAGGCAGAGGTCAACGAGCTTATGAACGCGGTAAATATGACGATAACCGCAAACATCACAGGCGAAGAGCCCAGCTCTTGCACACACAACTGCTCTACCTGCGGTGGTTGCCACTAATATTTCAAAAATCAGAAAAGAAAGCGCGCGAGGGCGCGTGGAGGATATGCTATGACTCCAATGATGGAGCAGTATTTTGAAATAAAAAATCAATATAAAGACTATCTGCTTTTCTACCGTCTCGGTGACTTTTACGAGATGTTCTTTGACGATGCAATTCTTGCATCCAGAGAGCTTGAGCTCACCCTCACGGGCAGAGACTGCGGTGAGGCGGAGAGAGCGCCGATGTGCGGTGTTCCGTTCCATTCATCCGAGGGATATATCGGACGTCTTATCGAGAAAGGCTACAAGGTGGCTATCTGCGAGCAGACCGAGGATCCCGCACTTGCAAAGGGACTTGTAAAGCGTGAGGTCATTCGCGTGATAACCCCCGGAACGCTTATAGAAACAGACCTGCTCACAGAGAATAAAAACAACTATCTTTGTTCTATCTATCTTGGCGATTTTGAGTGCGGACTCAGCTTTGCTGACATCTCAACTGCGCAGATATATGCGACCTCCTTTAAGGGGGACCAGATGATCTCTCGCCTTTGCAACGAGCTTGGCACATATCAGCCTCGCGAGGTCATAACAAACGTGTCTGCGTCAAAGCTCTGTGAAGCTGAGATACTGATAAGAGATAGACTTGGAGCTCTCCTCGGTGATAGACAGAGCGCGAGATTTGACCTTGATTTTGCAAAGGAGAAGGTAGAGGCTCAGTTCTATGATACACTCAGAGCAGAAGCTATGTGCGATCATGCTCTCGTATCCTCACTCGGAGCGCTCATCTCCTATATTGCGGATACACAGAAGAGCGATATCTCCTATATCAAGGATGTAAATATATATGGCGACGGTCAGTATCTTGAGCTTGATATAAATACGCGCAGAAATCTTGAGATAAGCGAGACTATGCGAAGCAAGGAGAAAAAGGGCTCGCTCCTCTGGGTGCTTGATAAAACACACACCGCGGCAGGCGCGCGTCTTCTTCGCAAGTGGCTTGAGCATCCGCTCCTTAACACGGCGGCTATATCCTCAAGACAGGATGCTGTAGAGGAGCTCTTTGGAGACTATATGCTTCGAGAAGAGCTTGGAATGTTGCTCGATAACGTACTTGACCTTGAAAGACTTCTCACAAAGACGATATACGGCACGGCAAACGCCAAGGATCTTCGTGCGATAGCATCTACGATATCTATACTCCCCGAGCTCCGTGAAAAGCTTGCGCTTTGCAAGTGCCGTGAGCTTTCGGATATATATAAGTCGCTCGATACCCTGGAGGATGTCTATGCAAGGATCAACGAAGCGATAATCGATCTTCCTCCTTTTTCAATACGAGACGGTGGCATTATTGCAAACGGCTACGATAAGGACGTTGACGAGCTCCGTATGATAATGAGAGACGGAAAGGGCTTCCTTGAGGACATCGTTTCAAGAGAGAGAGAGGCTACGGGCATCAAGACTCTCAAGATAGGCTTCAACAAGGTGTTTGGATACTATATCGAGGTTACAAGATCCTTTGTTGATCAGGTTCCCGACAGATATATAAGAAAACAGACTCTCGCAAATTGCGAGCGTTACATAACCGAGGAGCTCAAAGAGATGGAATCCAAGATCCTCGGTGCAGAGGACAAGCTCTGCTCACTTGAATACGAGCTTTTCTGCGAGATAAGAGGATTTGTAGCAGAGAACAGCGAGCGTATTCGCAAGAGTGCGGCAGATATGTCAAAGATCGACGTTTATCTCTCACTCGCTACCGTGGCGGTACATAACAAGTACGTTCGCCCTGAGGTAGACCAGAGCGACGTGATAAGCATAAAGGATGGCAGACACCCGGTTGTCGAGCAGTTTGTAAAGGATACCTATTTCGTTCCTAACGATGCGGAGCTCGATACGGCTCGCAACAGACTTATGCTCATCACAGGACCTAATATGGCGGGTAAATCCACATATATGAGACAGGTGGCTATAATCGTTCTCCTCGCACAGATCGGTTCTTTTGTACCGGCAAACGAGGCGAGAATAGGAATTGTCGATAAGCTGTTTACACGTGTAGGAGCATCTGACGATCTTGCATCGGGACAGTCAACCTTTATGCTTGAGATGAACGAGGTGGCGTATATTCTGCGAAACGCGACAAAGCGCAGCCTTATAATCTACGACGAGGTTGGCAGAGGCACGTCCACGTTTGACGGTATGAGTATAGCGAGAGCTATAGCAGAATACACAAGCGGCAAAAAAATAGGAGCAAAGACCCTCTTTGCGACACACTATCACGAGCTCACCTCACTTGAGGGAGAGGTAGAGGGAATAGTGAATTACAATATCGCGGCTAAAAAACGCGGCGATAATATCACCTTCCTTCGCAAGATAGTTCGCGGCTCTACCGACGATAGCTACGGTATAGAGGTCGCAAAGCTTGCGGGAATACCGAATGAGGTAATAAAGCGAGCAAAAGAGGTGCTTTCTTCGGTAGAAAAAACGGCAAAGGCTATATCCTTTACAGAAGCGCCTGCAGAGGCAAAGGACGATACACTGATAACTATAGACGACTGTCTTGAGTCACAGGTTATCGAGGAGCTTCGTGCCGTTGATATAAATACACTGTCGCCTTATGAGGCAATGAGCTTCCTTTTCGGACTTCAGAAAAGGCTCAAATAAGACGGCAAAAATGTGATTGAGGTGCGTATGGGAAAAATAAATGTGCTTTCATTTGCGGTAGCCAATCTTATCGCGGCAGGCGAGGTCGTTGACAGACCCGCGTCT
The DNA here is from genome assembly GCA_045653105.1 of Eubacteriales bacterium. GTDB lineage: Bacteria > Bacillota > Clostridia > Oscillospirales > CAG-272 > HGM12713. The sequence goes on along the minus strand of JAZOLL010000014.1, from coordinate 9,720 downwards.
GTGATAAAAGAGCTCCTTGAAAATGCAATAGATTCGGGCGCAGATAGGATAACCGTCGAGATACAGAACGGCGGTGTGACCTTTATGCGCGTATCCGATAACGGATGCGGTATGGATCCCGAGGATCTTCCCATAGCTATCCGCCGTCACGCAACGAGTAAGATAAAAGAGGCGAGCGATCTCGACGGCATCGTGACCCTTGGCTTCCGTGGTGAGGCCTTAGCGGCGATAGCGTCGGTCTCTCGCATGAGAATAATCTCAAAGACGGCAGATGCCGAGGTCGGTGCAGTGCTTGAATCGGTTGGTGGAGAGATACTCTCTGTTACCGAGCGCGCCGCATCAACGGGAACCACCGTTATCGTTGAGGAGCTTTTCGCAAACGTTCCCGCAAGAAGAAAATTCCTCAAAAAGGACGTCACGGAGGCGAGTGCGATATGCGCGGCAGTAGATAAGATCGCGCTTTCAAACCCGTCTATAGCGTTTAAGCTTATCGTTGATGGAAATATCAAGCTTGAGACGGTAGGCGACGGTAACCTCAAAAATACGATATATTCGATTTTCGGCAGAGAGTTCGCATCAAGACTCCTCCCCGTGAATGCAGAGTCGGGTGGCGTTAAGATAAGCGGATTTATCGGTCGCTCGGATAACGTAAAGGCGAACAGAAACCATCAGAACTTCTTTATAAACGGAAGATACGTCAAGAGTAAAACCGCTTGCGCCGCGATAGAGCAGGCGTACACATCTTACATACCGCCCGAGAAGTTCCCGTGCTGTGTGCTTTACATTGATATAAATCCGTCAACGGTTGACGTAAACGTACACCCCGCAAAGCTTGAGGTCAAATTCTCAAATGAGAAGTTGATATTTGAGGCGATATATTATGCGGTCCGCGCGGCGCTTGAGGAGAATAAAACGCGCCCAGATCTCTTTATGACGCCTAACACAAACAAGAGTGCGTTTGGCGGACGTATGTCAGACAGACTTGCGCCTATATCCAATAAGCGCGAGGATTCACTGAAGGGCAGACAGATCAGTGCCGAGCTTTATTCAAGCGCAAATACACCTGCACAAAGCACCGATAAGTTCGTGAGAATGACGGCATCCGAGTACGCAAAGGAATATCTGGGCACAGATGACAGAAAAACGCAGACGATACAGCCTGCAGAGATAAAAAATACGGCAAAGCCCGAATCTCAGGTGCAAAAGACAGAAGCTCCCGTTCTCAAGACAGAGGCTTCCGCTCCTAAGGTGGAAGCTCCTGCTCCCAAGGTGGAAGTACCCACTCCCAAGGCGGAAATACCTGTCGTGGCAGAGCCTAAAGCCGAGATAAAGCGCGAGGAGAATGCGCCTTTGACTCAAAGAGTTGAAGCAGTGCAGGATCAACCCGCTCGCACGTCACTCAAATACAGAATCGTAGGTGAGCTTTTCAATGCATACGTTGTGGTGGAGCTCGGCGAGAAGATGCTTCTCGTAGATAAGCACGCGGCACATGAAAGAGTGATCTTTGAGCGACTCAAGTCGGGTATGAGAGCAGAGGACAGAGCATCTCAGCTTCTTATGCTACCGCTTGAGGTGATGCTCACGTCCGACGAGGTGGCAATACTTGAGGAGTACCGTCGCGAGATAGAAGCTGTGGGATTTGAGTTCGAGCTTGGCAGAAACACTGTCAGCGTCAGCGCAATCCCTGAGGGTATCTCGCTTGAAGCAGTCTCGGATATGCTTGCGGTTATAGCCGAAAGACTAAAGAGCAACACAGGAACTGCGGCACTCACAAGAGATATAATTTTTGAAAAAGCGCTTTATCAGGCATCCTGCAAGGCGGCGATCAAAGCGGGCAGAGAATATCCGCCCGAGTATGTCGCGTGGCTTGTAGATCGCCTTATGGAGCTCCCCGATATCACGTTCTGTCCTCACGGCAGACCTGTGGCGATGGAGCTCTCGAAAAAGAAGATAGATCATCAGTTTGAAAGAAGTTAAAAGAAAGAGGAATATATGTTTAAAGTTTTAGCAACAGACGGTCGTGCGAGACGCGGAGTGCTCCATACCGTTCACGGAGATATACAGACTCCCGTCTTTATGAACGTCGGCACTTGCGCGGCTATAAAGGGCGGTGTCTCCTCAAGAGAGCTTATTGACCTTGACTGCCAGGTGGAGCTTTCAAATACTTACCACTTGCACATTCGTCCGGGTGATAAGCTTATTCACGATATGGGCGGACTTCATAAGTTTATGAACTGGGAAGGCCCTATCCTTACAGATAGCGGCGGATTTCAGGTATTTTCGCTCTCTTCCTTGCGTAAAATAACCGAGGAAGGCGTCAGATTTGCATCTCACGTTGACGGTAAGAGAATATTTATGGGACCCGAGGAAAGCATGCAGATACAGTCTAACCTCGCGTCAACCATAGCTATGGCGTTTGACGAGTGCATTGAAAACCCCGCACCCTACGAGTACGTAAAGGCATCCTGCGACCGTACGGTTCGCTGGCTCGTCAGATGTAAGGCAGAGATGGAGCGTCTCAACTCGCTCCCCGAGACTATCAATAAGCATCAGATGCTCTTCGGTATAAATCAGGGAGGTACGTATGAGGATCTTAGAATCGAGCATATGCATAAGATAGCGGAGCTTGATCTTCCCGGATATGCTATCGGAGGTCTTGCCGTAGGTGAGGCTACAGACGAAATGTACCGCATAATAAACGCGGTAGAGCCGCATATGCCTAAGGATAAGCCGAGATATCTTATGGGCGTTGGAACACCTTGCAATATACTTGAGGCGGTCCATATGGGCGTTGACTTCTTTGACTGCGTAATGCCCAGCAGAAACGCGCGCCACGGAAATCTCTTCACATGGCACGGAAAGATGAATCTTCTCAATGAAAAATATGCAAGAGACCCCAGACCCTTTGACGAGAACTGCGGATGTCCCGCTTGCAGAAACTATAGCCGTTCCTACGTTCGTCACCTTATAAAGGCAAAGGAATCTCTCGGCATGAGACTTGCTGTAGCGCACAATCTCTACTTCTACAACAATCTCACAAGAAAGATAAGAGAGGCACTTGATGGAGGCTATTTTGAGAGCTTCTATCAGAAGTATATCCGAATCCTCGGTGAGAGATCGCAGGACTAAATCTCTTTTTGGAGGCAATATGTTTAATAAAGAATTACTTGAGCGAGTGCTTGCTACCGCAATGAAAAACGGTGCGGATTTCGCAGAGATATATGCAGAGCGTACAAGAAACAACAGCGTGCGCTTTGTAGACGGAAAGATAGACAGAATAAACGATAACTTTCTTTCCGGTGTGGGAATAAGAGCTTTTCTCGGCACTCGTACTATATACGCGTCCACCGCGGATATAAGCGAGGCGGGACTTCTTGCCTGCGCTCAGTCGGTATCCGATGCGATGGGCGAGGGAAATGCACAGATATGTATAGTTCTTACCCCCAAAGCTGTCGTTGACGTACACCCGATAAAAATAAATCCTTCCTCTGTCGAGACAAAGGTGAAGTGCGATATTCTCAAATCCGCTTGTCACTCCGCAGGCGAATATGACGAGCGCATCGCACAGGTGCAGGGAACTCTGGCTGATGTTGACCATTCTATAATGGTGGCTAACAGCGAAGGACTTCTCGTTGAGGACAGACACGTAAGGACGAGAATAGCAGTCACCGCTATCGCATCTGACGGAGTTGAGAATCAGTCGGGCTTTTGCGCTCCCGGTGCGGGTGTTGGACTTGAGCTTTTTGAAAAATACGATCCCAAATGGGTCGGTACTCACGCGGCAAAGCAGGCACTCACAAACCTCTCTGCAGGATACTGCAAGGCAGGGCAGATGACGGTGGCTATCGAGAACGGCTTTGGCGGAGTTATATTCCACGAGGCTTGCGGACACTCACTTGAGGCAACGCAGGTCGGTGTTGGAATGTCAGAGATGTGCGGCAAGCTCGGTCAGAAGATAGCTAATGAAAAGGTAACTGCTATCGATGACGGAACGATTCCCAACGCGTGGGGATCTGTCAATATAGACGACGAAGGAAACCCCACAAGAAGAAACGTGCTTATCGAGAACGGAGTACTCAAGAGCTATATGGTGGATAGACTCGGATCGAGAAGAATGGGTATGCCTATGACAGGAAACAGCCGCAGACAGGGCTATACCTTTGAGCCTACGTCAAGAATGACTAACACCTATATAGACAACGGGCCAGATAAGAACGAGGATATTATCGCATCTATCGAGTACGGACTTTATGCCAAGGAAATGGGCGGCGGATCTGTAAATCCCCTTACAGGCGCGTTTAACTTTGCGGTAAGAGAAGGATATATGATCCGAGAGGGAAAGATCTGTGAGGCGGTCAGAGGCGCGTCTCTTATAGGCACGGGCTCGCAGATACTTCAGGATATAGACATGGTGGGACAAAATCTGGCTACAGGACAGGGCGTTTGCGGCTCGTCCAGCGGAAATATCCCTACCGACGTCGGACAGCCCTTGATACGCGTTAAGAGCATCACCGTTGGCGGAAGATGACCCTCGGCTGAAAGGAAGGCTATCTATGAAATTTGAAACTATAAAAGAATACGTTTTTGAGGCAGCTAAAAATGAAGGTGTTGAGGAGTTCGAGATATTTTACACATCGGATTCTTCTGTCTCTGCGGAAACTCTCAAGGACGAAATATCCGCGTTCACATACGGTGTTTCGGGTGGAGTCTGCTTCAGATGTATAGTTGACGGCAAAATGGGTACAGCGGCTACAGAGCTGCTTGAGCCAGAGGAACTTGTGGCTATCGTCAAGCGCGCTATCTCTAATGCCAAGAATATCGAGAGCGACGATCCTGCCGTTATCTATCAGGGCTCACCCGAATATCAGAAGACCTCTGCAAAGGAGATCTATATGCCCGAGGCGGCAAAAATAAAGAACACCGCGCTATCACTTCAGTCTCATACCTACGCGCAGAGTGAATATGTGACAGACGGAACGCAGAGTGGCGCGTTTGCAGGTGTGTCCGAGATGCGACTTCTCAACTCTTACGGACTTGACCTCTATAACAAATATGGAGTTCACGGCGCATATATTCAGGCGGTAGTCAATAAAGACGGTGAGGCAGAGGAGTATTTTGAGCTCAAGGAAGAAATCGAGACAGAGCGCCTCAAAGAGCTCCCCGAAAAAACAGTAAAGGGTGCTTTGGCAAAGCTTGGAGCAAAGCGAGTACCCTCGGGAAAATATGACGTAGTGTTTTCCGCAAAGCAGTTGAGAACATTGCTCTCAACTTACTCACCTATTTTCTCAGCACGTAATGCTCAGCTTGGTCTTTCTCTTCTCAAGGGCAAGGTTGGAGAGAAGATCGCCGCAGATAAGATAACAATAGTTGACGATCCTATGCGCGAGGGTTCTATGGCGCAGACCTCCTTTGATGGCGAGGGAGTGGCTACCTATAAAAAGACAGTCATTAAGGACGGAGTGCTCAAAACTCTGCTTTATGATATAGCTTCGGCAGAGAAGGAGGGGATTGCCTCCACGGGAAACGGACAGCGCACCGGCTATTCCGAACCCGTATCCATTGAACCGTATAGCTTTTATATCCTGGGCGGTGAGAAGAACTTTGAGGATATGATATCCTCCATTGAGGACGGCGTTTATATAACTGCAATGAAGGGACTTCATGCTGGCGCAGATGCTGTCACAGGTGACTTTTCTATCGACAGTGAGGGATTCAGAATAAGAGACGGCAAGATCTGCGAGGCAATAAAGTCCTTTACCGTAGCAGGTAATTTCTTCGAGCTTCTTTTGAATATCAAGGAGATCGCAAATGATATATCCTTTGGATTTCCATCGGGCTTTACGGCTTTCGGCGCGCCCTCGATACTCGTTTCAAATATGAGCATCGCAGGCAAGGAAAACTGACAATATAACTAAAAAAGCACTCATTCCAAACGGAATGAGTGCTTTTTTATATGTTCAGTTGTTCTTTAGATCAGTCTTCTTTGCGCTTTGCGGAGAAAGCAACACCGATAACAGAAGCAACGGAAATTACAGCTGCGCTTGCGCTGATAACACCCTTACAACCATTGTCTTCACTGGGAGTAGTGGGAGTTGCTGTTGTAGTTGTGGTCGTTGTTGTAGTTGTGGTTGTGGTCGTTGTTGTAGTTGTGGTTGTGGTTGTTGTAGTTGTGGACTGAGTATCGCTACCGGTATCGCCTTCACCGTCGCCGGCTCCATCACCACCGTCGGGCTGAAGCTTGGGAACGAGCTCACTCTTTGTATCGCCGCACGCGCAAGTAAAGGTTTTAACACCCTCTGACTCGAGTGTGGGTTCAATTGTTATAACACCGTCATCCCAAGTATGCTCGTGAGGGGGAAGTTCTCCACCGTCATTGGGAAGATTTACAGTTGCCTTCAAGGGGAACTTGTTCTTGATAGCATTCCACTGTGTCTGTGTTCCGTTGAATGTGATATATGTGAGCTTATCGCAGTTCTGGAATGCTTTTGAAGCAACGGTTGTAACACCGCTACCTACCGTGATAGTTTCAAGCTTTTCAGCACCGGAGAATGCGTTATCGCTGATAGTTGTAACACTGTTGGGGATAACAACGTTCTTAAGAGCATAGGTCTCGGAGAAAGCGTTCTTTCCGATAGTAACAAGACCCTCGGAGAGGTTAAGTGTTGCAAGACGTGTCGTGTCAGAGAAAGCAGATCCATTGATTGTTGTAACGGAACCTGCAATGGTTACTTCTGTTACAAATGTAAAGTCAGAGAAAGCAGATGCACCGACAGAGGTAACACCCTGTTCAATAACTATTTTTGTTGTCTGGCGGTTGAGAGACTTCCAAGGAGCATCGGTTCTGCTGTATTTAGCCATATCGCCTGTACCGGAGATGGTAATAGTACCGCCATCGAAGGACCAGGTTACGGGTGCTCCGTCAAGACCGCAATTGCCGGATGTTGCGTTTGCAGCCGCTACGGGGATAACGAGAGAAAATGCAGAAATGGCTACGATAGCCACTGCTGACAAAATTGCAATGATCTTTTTCATTTTTAGTTCTCCTTAAATAGATGTAAAAGTGTATAATTTTAAATTATATACCAAGCTTATTCTATCACGCGTTGACGCTTTTGTAAAGTGTTTTAGAAAAAGTCTTTACATATTTGTTGAAAATTACTAAATTGAACAATGTAATAATGTGCTAAATTACAGGGAACTTTTGAGGGCATTTTTGATAGCAGCGAGAGACTCATCGCTGATATGGTGTTCTATCTTGCAGGCATCATCGGATGCGACTTCTTCGCTAACGCCTAAAGATATCAAAAATGAAGTGAGTATAGTGTGACGCTCGTATATTTTATTTGCTGTTGCGAGACCTTTTTCTGTGAGGTGTATAGCGCCGTTTGTGTCAACGCTTATAAGATCCGCCTCTTTGAGAAGCCCCAAGGCACGGCTAACGCTCGGCTTTGAAAAGCCCATATGCTCGCTAATGTCGATAGCTCTAACTGTGGCTTTTGTTTGCGAGAGCACGTATATTGTTTCGAGATACATCTCGCCTGATTCCTGTATTGCCATTTGCTTCGACTCCTTTCAGTTTATATAACCATTATAGCATAGCTATTCTGAAAAAACAATAAAATTTTAAAAATATAATTTTGCCGTCGCTATGTGACATTTTTCTCATATTTTAAATGATAAAATGATGATAAGTTAAAAAGTCCCACGGGGCAAGGAGGTTTAAATGATAAAAAAGAGGTGCGCCTATGAGATCAAAAGAGAGGATGATGTGTTGATCGTGATACTTCGCGGAGAGATAGACCACCATACCGCGGTGGGGGTAAGAGGAGAGATAGATGCGTTGATATATGAGGAAAGGCCTAGAAAAACGGTACTTGATATGTCGGCTATAGACTTTATGGACAGTTCGGGTCTTGGACTCATAATGGGAAGATACGCGCTTATGCAGAAAATAGGCGGAGACCTTACCCTCAAGTCTCCAAATTCGAGAGTAAAAAAGATATTTGAGCTTGCAGGACTTGAAAGAATAATAAAAACAGAAGAGGACGGTGAATAAAATGAAAAGAACAGCAAGAAAGGTGATAAACGAATTTAAGATAAAGATGCCCTCGCTTTCGGTAAACGAATCGCTCGCGCGCTCGGTAGTAGCGGCATTTTGCGCGCAGATAGATCCGAGTGCATCAGAGATCGCGGATATAAAATGCGCGGTATCCGAGGCGGTGACGAACTGTATCGTTCATGCATATAAGGACACGATAGGAACAATATACATAGATATAAAACTCCTCGACGAAAGAGTGGTACGAGTGGATATAAGAGACAGAGGCTGTGGAATAGAGGATGTCAGGGCGGCAAGAGTTCCGCTTTTTACTACCGATGCGGAAAACGAGAGAAGCGGTATGGGCTTTACCGTAATGGAAAGCTTTTGCGATACCGTGAGAGTTCGTTCGACCCTCGGCAAGGGTACTTGCGTAACGCTCTTTAAAATATTCGAGGAAAAATAAAAGTGCGGGGAGAAGTTATGGAAATCCCGAAGCCAGAATATGATTACGGCGATAATATAGAGCTTTTGCAACTCGCAAGATCAGGAGATGATGCCGAGGCCATGAGGGCTACAGAAGCGCTTTTAGAGCTGAACAGGGGGCTTATCAGAAGTATCGCGATGCGCTTTCGTGAGCGAGGCGTGGATATGGAGGATCTTCTCCAGATAGGCACGATAGGAATGATAAAGGCGATACGGAGCTTCGATACAGAGAGAGGAACTGCTTTTTCGACCTATGCCGTCCCGCTCATATTCGGCGAGATAAGGCGGCATTTACGAGATGAAGGACCTATAAAGATAAGCAGATATTATAAAAAGCTCGGTGCATCCTTGGTGAACGAAAGGAATAAAATACTGGCTGTCGAGGGCAGGGAGGCGCATATAGATGAGCTCGCTGCGATATTTGACGTTAGTCCATCTGATGCCGCTGTTGCTCTTGAGGCTATATCGCCGATAGTTTCGCTATCGGATAGAGCTTATGGCGAGGATGAAGACGGTGTGGAGATAGGATCTCTTATTGCCGACAGCGAGAGCGAGGGCGAGTTTGAAAGAATACGAGATAGGATAGCTCTCGGCGAGGCGATATCGCAAATGTCAGAGCAGAGCCAAAGGATAATTCTGCTAAGATACTACAGGAATATGACACAGCAAGAGGTGGCAGATGCGCTTGGACTTTCACAGGTTAAGGTGTCCAGAGAAGAGAAAAAGATAGTAGATTTTTTGCGCAGCAAGATGATATAAACAGCCGTTTTTTAGGGGTGAGATCTAAAAAACGGCTGTTTTTTGTATTTAATGCACAAAAAAGTATAGTTAATTTCTATGAGTTGACGGTAAAAAAGCATATAAAAAATCTTGAAAATGAGAGCTCAATGTTGTATAATGGAAATAATGTGATTGGTTTACTAGGCTAAATTGCCAAAACAAGAAACACAACATTAAATTATCAGTATTTCGCAAGTGAGCGAAAGAAAAAGGAGGAGCCTTATGGCGATTATTGAAACAAACAAGATTAGAAACGTTGCATTGCTTGGACACGGTGGATGCGGAAAGACATCTCTTGCCGAGGCAATGGTATATATTTGCGGAGGAACTGACAGACTCGGAAAAGTATCCGATGGAAATACTGTATCTGACTTTGACGCAGAAGAAGCAAAGAGAGGATTTTCTATATCCGCGTC
>JAZOLL010000013.1:0-7196 GCA_045653105.1 Eubacteriales bacterium | reverse complement strand
AATTAGTCCCGCTTGAGCGGGGTGTACGTAATAGATGCATGGCTGGCACGCCAACAAAAAGCGCACTTGTGCGCAGCCAGTAATATTAGGGCTATGCCCGAAACTGAAATACCCCCCGTTTTACGGGGGGATATTTATTTTTTGCAAAAGCTTCCAATCAAATCATACAAAAGATTTTAAGTTGTTGACTTTCCATTTTTCGTGTGATATAATGAAATTACGAATGTTCAGGTGCGAAAAGCGCTTTGCAGCTTCTCGATCGCGGTCTTTTCAATTCTGCTGACGTAGGAACGAGATATACCGAGAAGCGTTGCGACCTCGCGCTGGGTGAGTGGAGTTCGTCCCCCAAGCCCGTAGCGCAGAGAGATTATTCGTCGCTCGCGCTCGTCAAGGCAGGTGTTTACGTACTTCATCGCGCGCTGACCGTCAAGGTGACGCTCAACCTCACTCGTGAGGCTCTCGTCACAGCTTATAACGTCTATGTAGGTCAGGGGATTTCCGTCTCTGTCAACGTCTATCGTGTCGGATAGGGACACCTCGCAGGTCAGCTTTTTCTGAGATCTGAAATACATAAGTATCTCGTTTTGAATGCACTTTGCCGCGTAGGTCGCAAACTTTGCGCCCGCGCAGGAGCGGAAGCTGTCCACCGCTTTTACAAGCCCTATCACTCCGACCGATACGAGATCCTCGCTGTTTTTGCTTCCCGAATAGTATTTTTTCACTATGTGAGAGACAAGCCGCAGGTTGTGTGATATCAGCTTTTGGCGCGCGGCTTCATCTCCCGATTCAAGTGCGCGAAAGCACTCGGCTTCCTCCTCGGCGGAGAGCGGCGGCGGAAAGTTTTGCGGTGTGCCGATGCCGAGTATCAGGTGAAAAAGATTTGAAAAAGCCGAAAGAATTGTGCCGAGCATAAATGACCTCCCAAGGTTTAGTACTACAATGATATAAATAATAAATCGAAATTATCCGCGTGTGTCTGTCCTTTTATTTGACAATTTTCGCGGAAATAAATACAAAGTGGAGACTTAAAATGAAAAAACTTATTGGAAACGCAGTTGTTGGACAGTCCGGAGGACCTACTTCCGCAATAAACGCTACTCTTGCAGGCGTTATCCGCGGCGCGCTTGACTCATCGGTGACAGATGGCGCGATCAAGACACTTTACGGCATGAGAAACGGTGTTGAGGGACTTCTCGAGGAGAGACTTATCGACCTCACCGAGATCTTTGAGGGCAACGAGGAGAAGATCGTATCTCTCGAGCACACTCCCGCAGCGGCGCTCGGTAGCTGCCGCAAAAAGCTCCCCGGTCTCAAGGACGGAGTCGCGACCTACGACAAGCTGCTTGAAATATTCAAGAAATATGACATTCGCTACTTCTTCTATATCGGCGGAAACGACTCGATGGATACCGTTGCAAAGCTCTCCGAGTATATGAAGGACAAGAACTACGAGATGAGGATCATCGGTGTTCCGAAGACTGTTGATAACGACCTTACAAATACAGACCACACCCCCGGCTTCGGAACTGCGGCAAAGTACGTTGCAACCACCATTCAGGAGATCATCATCGACTGCGCGGTATATAAGATCCCCGCAGTTACCATCGTTGAGATCATGGGTAGAAACGCAGGCTGGCTTGCGGCATCCGCAGGACTTGGCGAGTACGCTGGCGGTTACGCGCCCGATGCGGTCTATTTCCCCGAGCGCGACTTTACAATGGAGGGCTTCTTTGAGGACGTTGAGGCGGCACTTAAGAAGCATCCTAACGTTGTTATCGCTATCTCCGAAGGTATCCACTTTGCTGACGGCAGATACGTTGGTGAGGGCGCGCAGAGCGGCGCGGTTGACGTGTTTGGACACAAGTATCTCGCGGGCGCTGCAAAGGTGCTTGAGGGTGAGGTAAAGAACCGCTTTGGCTGCAAGTCAAGATCTATCGAGCTCAGCCTTCCCCAGCGTTGCGCGGCTCATCTTGGCTCCGCTGCTGATATAAACGACTCTATTGCTATCGGTAAGGCGGCTATCGCTGCTGCTTGTCTTGAGGGTGCTACAGGCGACATGATGCTCTACAAGAGAGTATCCTCTAACCCCTACGTATGTGAGATCGACCATATGTCTGTTGCGGGAATCGCGAACGCGGTAAGATTCCTCCCCGACGAGTATATCAACGAGCGCGGAAACGGAATCACCAAGGCTTGCGCTGAATATATGCTTCCTCTCATCGAGGGTGAGACATATCCCGAGTACGAGCGCGGCATCCCCGTATATTTCAGCTTCGACAAGTAATAAGTCATAAATAGAATAATTTAGAAAAAATTGCGCATAATACTTCACATATAAATGGAGGTATTATGCGCAAACTTTCTTCAGATTACAAAGAAAACGTAAGGTGTCTGGACTCGGCGCTCCGTGTTGCCGAGAGCTTTGACCTGCTTAAAAAGACGCTCGCGGTGGGGGACGGCGAGCTGACGCTTTATTTTGTAGACGGCTTTGTCAAGGACACCGTAATGCAAAAGCTGATGATGCATTTTCTGAGCGTAAAGACTCTGCCGACGAGCGCTCTTCAGTTTATGACGGCAAGCGTGCCCTACGTCGAGTGCGACGTGACCGAGGACGCCGATGCGATGATACAGGCTGTGCTTTCGGGACAGACGCTGCTCCTCGGCAGTAAATTCGGCGCGGCGGCGATACTGATAGACTCGCGGACATATCCCGCGCGAGACACACAAGAGCCGTCTGGAGACAGGGTCATGAGGGGCGCGCGCGACGGCTTTGTCGAGACGCTGGTGTTCAATACAGCCCTGATAAGACGCAGGATAAGGGACACATCTCTCACGATGACCTACGTCTCGGTAGGCTCAGAATCAAAGACAGACGTTGTTATCTGCTATATGAAGGGCAGGGCAGACGGGGAGTACGTAGATGCGCTCACAAAAAGGATAAAGGGCATCAGGACAAAATCGCTCTCTATGGGCGCACAGTCGCTCGCAGAGTGCCTTATAAGGCGAAGGTGGTATAATCCCTTCCCCAAGATAAGAATGACCGAGAGGGCGGATTTTACGGCGGCACAGATACTTGAGGGCGGCGTTGCGATAATCGTTGACAACTCGCCTGAGGTGTTGCTGCTTCCGTCATCGATGTTCGACTTTATGCAGGAGACCAACGACTTTTATTTCCCGCCTCTGACGGGAACCTATATCAGCCTTGTGAGGTACGTGGTCTTTATCTCCACCCTCCTCGCGACGCCGCTTTGGTATCTCGCGATACTTTATCCCGACGCTCTCCCCGCGTGGCTCTCCTTTGTTCTGCCCGAGAACACGGGCAGGATACCGATAATCGCGCAGCTTTTTTTGGTTGAGTTTATAATCGACGCGCTTCGCCTTGCGTCAAGCAATACCCCCGATATGCTCGCAAACTCGCTGTCTGTGGTGGGGGGACTTATCCTCGGAGATTTTGCGGTGGATATCGGGTGGCTTATACCTGAGGTGATACTTTATATGGCTTTTGTGGCGATAGCGAACTTTTCGCAGAGAAGCTATGAGCTCGGTTACGCGTTCAAGTTCCTCAGAATGTTCCTGCTCGCCCTCACCGCGATATTTAAGATATGGGGCTTTGCCGTGGGGCTTGCTTTGATACTTGTCCTACTCGCGACAAACAAGACCGTAAACGGAAAGCGAAGCTATCTCTATCCCGTCATTCCCTTTGACGGCAAAGCGCTTATGTCGCTTTTGTTCCGCGTTAAGAAGAAGGATTTTTATTGAGAACCAGGAAACATTGTGGGGAAGGAGAACCTTTTTTGAAAAAAGGTTCTCCTTCCCCACAACCCCCCTACCGCTATTTGAAAAAACGGATAAAAACTTCCAATAAAATACCACCACCCGCCTCAAAAGTTTTTTGAGGTGGGTGGTGGTGCAGGAGGAGGGAGGAACTTTTTTAGAAAAAAGTTCCTCCCTCTTCCTGCTCTCTTTATCTCAACTTCAAAGTCCTGAGCAAGGTATCGGTCGTGAGCGCGAGGTCGCTCTTGCTACGTTGCTTTGCAACCGAGAAGGGGACTGCAACTCTGTTTATGCTGTATATCGCGCTGACGCCCATCTCGTAAGCGGGCTCCATATTGTCCCCGATATCACCGACGATGGCGACGACGGGAGTGTTTATCTTCTTAGCGCGCTGCGCGATACCGATGACCACCTTGCCGCGAAGGCTCTGCGAGTCGATCCTGCCCTCGCCCGTGATTATCATATCCGCGTCCGCGGCTATATCCTCAAATCCAACCGTGTCAAGCACAGTGTCTATTCCCGGCTTGAGCTCCGCGTCAAAGAATGCCACCATTCCGGCACCCATTCCGCCTGCCGCGCCTGCGCCCGGAAGATCTGCCACGTCAATTCCAAGCTCGGATCTAACAGTCTTTGCCGCCGCTCTGAGGTTGTCGTCAAGCAGCTTTACGGTCTCGGGTCTCGCGCCCTTCTGGGGAGAGAACACGTAAGCCGCGCCGTTCTCACCGTAGAGAGGGTTGTCTATGTCGCACATAGCGATGATCTTTACATTTCCAAGCATAGCCTTCAGCGGCTCGATATCTATCTTCGCGATGTTCGAGAGGGTAGCGCCCGTGGGGACGAACTCCTTTCCCGTCACGTCGTAAAAGCGCGCGCCAGCTCCTGCCGCCGCGCCAGCTCCCATATCGTTTGTACAGCTGCCGCCAAGACCTACAACGATCTTCTCACAGCCGCGGGAGACCGCGTCCTTTATCAGCTCACCGACACCAAAGGTGGTGGTTATTCTCGGATTTTCTCTGCCTGCCACCATAGGCAAGCTTGCTGCCGCCGCCATCTCGATAATAGCGGTCTTACCACCGTCAACAGTTGCGTAAAAGCTATCTATCTTCTCCATAAAGGGGCCCTTGACAGAGAGCTCGACGCGCTCTCCCTGCATCGCCTCAACAAAGCACTCAACAGTGCCCTCGCCGCCGTCAGCTACGGGAATGCTGACAGTCTCGCACTCGGGGAAGTGGTGCTCGATCTGCTCTTTCATTATCGCGCAGATCTCGGAGGAGCTCATAGTACCTTTGAAGGAGTCGGGCATAAGAATTATCTTTTTCATATTTATAAAACCTCTCGGATATTTAAATCTGTTCTAACTTAAATGATACAACATTTGCCCTGCTTTGTCAAGTATGGCGCGCCTCTCCTTGACAAAAAAGGAGAAGAGTGATATAATACGTTTAGTTTTTTGAAAGAGAGGGCATTTTTTTGAACACAGCTGCACTTATCGTCGGGCTTTTTGCGGTAGCTCTTTACGTGCTGAGTTATCTGCAAAAGAACAGAGGCGCTATCCTCACGCTTGGCGTCACATCAAGGCTTCTTTACGTCGTTCAGTACCTTCTGCTCGGCGCGTATGCGGGCGCGGTGCTTGACGTGCTCGGCGCAGGCTCGGGCGCTCTTGCTCAGCAGACTGACAAGGGATTTGTAAAAAAACATAAGGCCGCGATTTTTATAACCGTAAACCTTATCACTGTAGCGGTCGGAGTCGGACTCTTTTTGCGCTCGGGGCAGGTCGTGGATTTTCTGCCGCTCGCGGGGATCCTTCTTCAAACAGACGCGCTCTGGCTGAAAAAGGAGAAATACATACGCATAGTTTCTATAATCGGCTGTCCCTTCTGGTTCAGCTACAATATAATCACGGGCGCATACAGCTCCTGTATCGGCGATACGCTCTCCTTCTTAGCGCTTGCAAGCTCGATAATCAGATACGACCTGCTCGGAAAAAAGGAAGACTGATATGATAAAGATACTTTTTGAGGATGCGGATATCCTTGTTTGCATAAAGCCCGCGGGCACTCTCTCTGAGATGTCAGAGGCAGAGAACTCTCTGCCGCGTATTATCAGATATGAGAGAGGGACAGAGCTTTTTCCGGTACACCGACTTGACCGAGAGGTCTCGGGAGTTATGGTGTATGCGAAAAATCCCGCCGCGGCGGCAGAGCTTTCGCGTCAGGTGGCACAGCGTTGCTTTGAAAAGGAGTATCTTGCCCTCGTCGAGGGTGTTCCCACAGAGGAAAGCGCAACGCTTACAGACCTGCTTTTCAAGGATTCGAGAAAAAACAAAAGCTTTGTTGTAAACAGAAAAAGAGCGGGCGTTAAGGAAGCCTCGCTCTCTTATGAGACCGTGTCCGCGGCAGACGGTCGCGCTCTGCTTAAAATAACTCTTCATACGGGCAGAACGCACCAGATACGCGTGCAGTTCTCCTCTCGCAAGATGCCCGTGCTGGGAGACGGAAAATACGGCTCGTCGGTGCGTGAGCGAGAGATCGCGCTCGCATCCCACCGCATAAAATTCAAGCACCCGAGGACAAAGGAGAGCGTCGAGTTCTCGTATCTGCCATCGGGCGCTATATGGGGAGCGGTTGAGGACTTGATAGAAAACAAATGAAAATAAAAGCAAGTAACCCCCGCCTTCGTTTGAAGGCGGGGGATTTTACTCTCTATTTTAATTTGCTGTTAAACAGAATATTATTTTACGTTGTCTATCGAACTCATATTGAAAGCATCAAGGCGAACCGATTCTGATTTGTTTGTTGTTATCATAACTCTAACGAGAATAGAATTGTCGGTATAAAACCCAAACAAACCTGTATCGTCGGCAGTTGTATGCAGATCAAGCGAAAAAGCTCCGAGTGCTGCATTTTCTTTATAGATAGGTCTTTCTGTGTTTGGAATGGTATTTTCATCGAAATAATATACAAAACGATATCTTTGGCTACCGACTATATATACCACATCAAGTAAGTTATGATCCAAGTCATACGTAGCTCCGAAATTTTCGTCGCTTACTTTAGAAGACATCAACGGAAAGTTGATAAGACCAAGATTGTGTGTAACAGCCTGAGCGACTTCTTGCGTTATAAGAGGATAAAGATTTTTTTGATCGGCATATGTTTCAAATACTTCTTTGGAGCCGTTTGCTGCGACTATAAAGGGTTGAATATCTTGAAGAGAGCTAAAAACAATTTCTATCGACGGCTCTCCGCCTTCGCCTCCGAGAGGGCTTGAATATCCAAGCGGCTTTTTGGGAGTGTTGTCCTTTGCTGTGGTCGTGGTTGTTGTGGTGCCGTCTCCGTCGGGCGCGGGTGTTGGTGTATCCTTTTGGTCAAGACAGGATACCAGAGTTATTGCAATTATTATTGCAAGAAATAAGGCTAAAA
>JAZOLL010000012.1:0-15948 GCA_045653105.1 Eubacteriales bacterium | reverse complement strand
ATTACTTATTGTTTTTAAATAAAGCTTATATTTGAGCCACAAATTATCTGCGATCATCGCGATAAACTCCGCGTTTGTGGGCTTGCCGCCATTGTTCTGAATGGTGTAGCCGAAGTAAGAGATAGGGGTATCGACGTCGCCTCTGTCCCACGCGACCTCAATCGCATGGCGAATAGCACGCTCGACGCGTGAGGTCGTGGTCTGTTATTTCTTTGCTACCGACGGATAAAGAATTTTTGTAACGCTGTTGATAATATCGCTGTCGTTTACCGTGAGCAAAATCGCGGTGCGGAGATACTGATAACCCTTGAAATGTGCGGGATCTCCTATCTGGTGGATTATCTTGGTCACCTGCGTCTCGATATCGGGAGTTTTGTCCTCTGAATTTTCGCTGTTTACACCCACAAGTTCCCTGCTCTTTGCAAGTGAGTTTATATGCTCGCAAAGACTCTCCATATTATAAGGCTTTAGCAGGCAAAGCTCAGCTCCCGCATGCGCCGCCTCTATAAATACATTTTGATTTGAGACCATAGATACAACAATAAACGCGGGCTTTTTGTCAGGCGCGAAATTGAGAGAACGACAGTTTCGGAGCACCCCGATACCGTCAAGCTTTGAGAGCCACACATCGATTATCGCAACATCGGGATGGTATCTGCCGATCTTGATAAGTGCTTCCTCACCGTTTGACGCCTCCTCTATATTCTTATATCCCGCGCGTCTGAGTTCCCCTAAAAGTGCCTGCCTTTGTGCCGTGTTTTCGTCCGCAATCAGTATTTTTGTTTGATATTCCATTTTATTCCTCCGATTTTTCTTTTTTATTATTTTTTTCAACAGCTCTATTTTACCATATATTGGAAAACATTGCAACATATTTCCATAAATTTACAGTCGTTATTATTTACAAATTTTTCCATACCACAGTGTGAATTTTGCATAACTAAGTCATTTTTTCAGCTTTTTTCACTCAAGAGCGCATCATTCTATCAAGGCTCTCAAGTGCCTCCGCTTTTATTTCTATAACCCGCGATATTCCCTCACAACGATGAGGATCTGTAGAGTAGGATAAAATTCGCTCACATTCACGTATGCGTTCTTTTATCTCACCAACTTCAAATCTTATTATCTTTTCGATGTTCTCCTCTCCCACAGTTCTTCCTTTACGAACTCTGAAATCAATTGAGGCATCATTTGACTCTCTGTAAAGAATATTGCCAAGCAACTGAAGAGCCTCTATCTCGTCTATTGCCAAAGAGTCAAAAAGATCCGCGATATAAGGATACTCCTCGCGAAGAGTTACCGAGTAGTATATGTATTCGGAAATCGCTTGAAACTCTCGCTCATAGACCCACCTAACACGTTTTAAAAAGATGTCCCCCTGCCCCACTCTCATCATATCTGCCCTCCTTTTTCTTTTAATATATAGGTATGCCGTATTTTTATTTTTGACAAAAAAGAAAATATGTGTTATAATAATATGTTAGATAGTAAAAATCGTTTTTTGCGAGGTTGTTTATCTTATGATTTTATATAACAACAAAACCTATATTGCAAAAGCTTCCTCTGTTGTGGCGCTCGGTTGCTTTGACGGTGTGCATATCGGACACCGTGCCGTGATTGAAACCGCCATCAAAATTGCAAAAGAATCGGGGCTTTCGAGCACTGTGTGGACCTTTAGCGAGCCCTCTAAAAACTTCTTCACCCCCGGTGCTGTTCCGCTTATAACAAGTACAGAGGCCAAGTGCGAGCTTATTGAGTCACTTGGCGTTGATCTTGTGCTATGTCTTGACTTTAATGAAGACATCGCAAAGCTCTCTCCCGAAGATTTTTTCAATAATATTCTTTTAGGCAAGCTTTCGGCAGCTCATATAGTTTGCGGATTCAATTACAGCTTTGGAACAAAGTGCGCGGGCAACACAGAACTTTTGGCTCACCTTTGCCAGAGCGCAGGTATCGGACTTACTGTCCTTCCTGCCGTACTTGAGGACGGTGTTGACATCAGCTCCTCACTTATCAGAAGCTGCATCAAGGACGGAGAGCTTGAAAAAGCGGAGAAATATCTTGGATATCCCTACAGTATTTCCGCAGAGGTCATAGGCGGTCAGAGGCTCGCGAGGAGGCTCGGCTTTCCGACTGTGAATATCACACCTCCCGCATACGCAATCATACCAAAGCACGGTGTTTACGTTACGTCGGTAAGCTTTGAGGGGGCTGAGCGTCAGCTTTTCGGAATAACTAATATCGGAATGCGTCCAACAGTGCATGCAGAAAAAATATGTGCGGAAACGCATATCTTTGACTTTGACGGCGACCTTTACGGAAAGAAGTTAACGGTCAAATTTCTTCACTTTATCCGCCCCGAGCGACTTTTCGACTCGATTGAGGACTTGAAGGAGCAAGTGCTCACAGATATTGAAACCGCTAAAAAATTTATATCATAAATCAACGAAAAATTTTCAAAAAGTGCTTGACATCAGGTAAAAACGGTGCTAAACTGTCTATATAAAACAAAAAGGAGTTTTTCGCGATGAGAACTTTTAATTTCGCAAATAAGTATTTTTACCTTTATTTTTATTGCTGTCAATAAGATAAAGGTGCTTTTTGTTGCGGATTTTAAGTTTCATCTGTTTTCTAATATAGGAAATCATTGAAGCCTTTCCGGTGAAAAACACCGCAGGCTTCAATTTTTCTTTATAACGTTGTCCTGCGGGCGAGATTTACACCTTTAAAAACTTTTTAATTTTAAGGAGAACTTGTTATGATCGCGGTAATCAAAAAAGGGACAACAGAAAATCAACTCAAAGGTCTTACAGACTGGCTTCGCGCCCAGGGACTCGACGTACACATCTCAAAAGGAAGCACCCACACAATAGTCGGCCTTGTCGGAGACACAAGCAAGATAGACGCAGAGCTTGTAGAAAGCCTTGAGATCGTTGAGTCGGTCAAAAGAATAAGCGAGCCTTTCAAGAGCGCAAACAGAAAATTCCATCCCGATGACAGCATAATATCCGTAGGAGACACCTCTGTCGGTGGCGATATATTCTCTTTCATCGCAGGCCCTTGCTCTGTTGAGAGCGAGGAACAAGTAATGGAGATCGCACGCGCAGTAAAGTCGGCAGGCGCTACTATGCTCCGCGGCGGCGCATTCAAGCCCCGTACATCCCCATACGATTTTCAGGGGCTCAAGGCGGACGGTATAGAGATACTTCTCAATGCAAAAAAGGAGACCGGACTTCCTATCGTTACTGAGATAATGAACGCAAACCATCTTCCTATGTTCGAGGACGTTGACGTAATACAGGTGGGAGCGAGAAATATGCAGAACTTTGAGCTTCTCAAAGAACTCGGCCGTACCAAAAAGGCAATACTTCTCAAGCGCGGTCTTGCCAACACTCTAAAGGAGCTTCTTATGTCCGCGGAATACATTATGGCTGGCGGAAACGAAAACATTATCCTTTGTGAGCGCGGAATCAGAACATTTGAGACTTACACTAGAAATACGCTCGATCTCTCTGCTATACCATTGCTTCACGAGCTCACACATCTGCCCGTGATAGTAGACCCCTCTCACGCGACAGGAAGCGCAAAGCTTGTAAAGCCTATGGCTTTAGCGGCCGCGGCATGCGGAGCTGACGGTCTTATGATAGAGGTACACAACGATCCTATCCATGCGCTATGCGACGGCGCACAGTCTATCACCCCCGATGCATTCGGTGAGCTTACTACTTCTGTCAAGCGAATACTTGACGTCATAGAATGATAAGAGGTGTGCTATGAAGGTTGGAATATGCGGTCTTGGTCTTATTGGCGGTTCTATGGCAAAATGCTACAAGGGTGCAGGTCATACCGTTTACGGATATGACACAAACGAGGCAACCGAGGGTTTTGCCGCCATCTCAAGCATAATCGACGGGAAGCTCGATGATACCACTATTGCAGAGTGCGAGCTTGTACTCATCGCTCTCTACCCCGACGCTACCGTTGAATATCTGAAAGAAATAGCGCCACACGTATCAAAAGAGTGTGTAGTTATCGATCTTTGCGGTGTAAAAGAAGAAATATGTAAGATAGGCTTCACTCTTGCAAAGGAGCACGGCTTTAGTTTTGTCGGCGGACACCCTATGGCAGGAACACAGTACTCGGGCATAAAATACTCAAAGGAAACTCTTTTCCACTCCGCTCCGATGGTGATAGTTCCGCACGTGTTCGATGATATCAACTACCTTGATAAAATAAAAAAGCTCCTCGCACCTGCGGGATTTGGAAAGATAACCGTCACCACGGCAAAAAAGCACGACGAGATGATAGCTTTCACCTCGCAGCTCGCGCACGTGGTATCAAACGCGTACGTTAAAAGCCCGACCGCGCAGGAACACAGAGGCTTTTCCGCGGGAAGCTACAAGGACCTTACAAGAGTTGCCTGGCTCAATGAAAATATGTGGAGCGAGCTCTTTTTGCAGAACAAAGAACCCCTGCTCTTCGAGATAAACACCATAATAAACTCTCTCATGGAGTACAAAGATGCGATAGAAAATGATAACGCTCAAAGGCTTACGGAGCTTTTGCGCGACGGACGTATCGCAAAGGAAAAGGTTGACGGTTAAGTCATGGAGGATTTTTGAAGAAATGAAGATCATAACAGTAAACGCTTCAGAGAAATACGACGTAATAATAGAGCGCGGCGCGCTCTCACGTGCAGGCGAGATGGTAAGCGCTGTTTTAGCGCCCGCTTCTCTTTGCATAGTGACAGACGACACCGTAAACTCTCTTTACGCGAACACTCTTGAGGCGTCTCTGAAGTCGGCGGGCTTTTCCACGATAAAATTTGTGATACCTCATGGTGAGGCATCCAAAAACACAAATAACCTCGTAGAGCTTCTTGAGTTTTTGGCAGAGCACTCTATCACCCGCTCCGACTGTATAGTAGCACTCGGTGGCGGCGTGGTCGGAGATCTTGCGGGCTTTGCCGCGGCGGTATATCTGCGCGGTATAAAGTTCATACAGATCCCCACAACACTTCTTGCTATGGTAGATTCCTCAGTAGGAGGAAAAACAGGCGTTGATCTTGCGGCTGGCAAAAACCTTGCGGGTGCTTTTCATCAGCCCTCGCTTGTGATATGCGACCCAAACACTCTTGATACACTCCCCCCAGAGACCTTTTCGGACGGCTGTGCAGAGGTGATAAAATACGGAATAATAAACGATCCCGCACTGTTTATCCTCACAAAACTTGGCATTCGTGAAAACATCGAGGATATAATCGCCGCTTGCGTAAAAAACAAAGCGGATATCGTGGAAAAAGACGAGTTTGACATAGGCACACGTCAACTTTTAAATCTCGGTCATACGGTAGGCCACGCGATAGAAATGCTTTCAAATTTTGAAATATCCCACGGCGAAGCCGTCTCTATCGGTACGGTCCTGGTTACACGCGCAGCCGTATCCTTGGGGCTTTGCGAAGCATCGGATCTTTCTGAAATTACCGATATCTTCACCACAAATTCTCTTCCTACAGAGTGTAGTTTTTCTGCCGATGACCTAGCCCTTGTGGCACAAAAGGACAAAAAACGCGCGGGAGATACGATCTCACTCGTTATCCCATTTGCCATCGGCGACTCAAGAATCTATAAAATAAAAGCCGCAGAGCTCAAAGATCTCATTGAAAAAGGACTTAACAAATGAACGTAACAATAAAGCCAACAACACCAAACGGAAAAATAAAGGCTATCGCATCTAAATCCGCAGCTCACAGAGCACTCATTTGTGCCGCCTTTGCAAACGAGCGCACAGAGATAGTCTGCGAGAACACAAACGAGGATATCGATGCGACCGTGAGATGCCTATGTGCTCTTGGCGCAAAGATAACAAGACAAAACGCCAGCTTTATCGTATCTCCGGTAAAGTCTCCTGCTCTCTCCCACACACTTGACGCAGGCGAGAGCGGATCTACCCTGCGCTTTCTTTTACCAGTAGTATGCGCGTTGGGATGCGGTGCGACCTTTAAGATGTCGGGGCGACTTCCCGAGCGTCCGCTCTCACCTCTGCGCGAGCTTCTCGTAGCTAACGGCGCATCTATTGTAAACACGTGTAAGGATACTCTCACCGTGAGCGGTAGAATATCCGCCGGTGAATACAGGATACGCGGCGACGTTTCGTCACAGTTTATAAGCGGTCTTCTTTTTGCCCTCTCTCTTACCGCGGGCGAGAGCCGAATTTTGCTTGACAGCGCGATAGAATCTGCGCCGTATATAAATATGACGCTCAAGACACTTTACGATTTTGGAGCTGACATTTCTATCGATCAGTGGGGATTTACCGTAAAAGGTGTCAGCGCCTTTACCTCTCCCAAGAACTTGACTGTAGAGGGCGACTGGTCAAATGCCACATTTATGCTTGCCGCGGGAGCGGTAGCACGCGGCGGTAACGTTGGAGTTACCTCTCTTGATGCGGAGTCTCTTCAGGGCGACAGGGCGATAATCGAGCTTCTCGTTCGCTTTGGCGCGGACATTCGCAGAAAGGGTGACAGAATAACTGTGCGCTCTGGAGAGCTTTACGGCATCGATATAGATGCAACAAATATTCCCGACCTCGTTCCGATACTTGCGGTAATAGCTACCGCGGCAAACGGCAGAACAGTTATTCGCGGTGCGGCAAGACTGAAGCTCAAAGAGAGCGACAGACTCACCACCACAGCTGAAATGCTCCGCACACTCGGAGCAAGCATTGCAAAGACCGAGGACGGTCTTATAATAGACGGCGGCAAACCCCTCTCGGGCGGCGCGGTCTCCTCCTATGGTGATCACAGAATAGCTATGAGCGCCGCAATAGCGGCTTTGCTATCTGAGGATGATGTAACAGTGACCGAGGCAGAAGCTGTAGCGAAATCCTACCCTGCTTTCTGGGATGATCTCGCCTCCCTTGGAGTTACTGTGGATAAAATTGGATTCGTTTTGAAATAAGAGGTGCGTATGGCAACGACTTACGGAAAAAATCTCAAAATAACGATATACGGCGGCTCGCATGATAGCGAGATCGGCATTATTGCAGAGGGGCTTCCGAGTGGGCTCACTGTCGATATGAAGGCACTCCAGAGCTTTATGCAAAGACGCGCACCCGGCAGAAACATCCACTCCACCGCAAGACGAGAGACTGATACACCCGTATTTCAAAGCGGTGTGGAAAACGATACTCTGAATGGGGAAACTCTGCACGCGGTGATATACAACAAAGATATGCACTCCTCTGACTACGAGTCTCTTTCCTTTATTCCCCGCCCCTCTCATGCAGATTTTGCGGCAAGAGTAAAGTACGGTGCCTCGGTCGACCTTCGCGGCGGCGGACATTTTTCAGGCAGGCTTACAGCCCCTATGTGTATCGTGGGAGGGATATGTCTGCAATATCTTAAAACGCTCGGAATACATATAGGCGCACACGCCTACGCTATCGGCGGGGTCTACGACACCCCGTTTGATATGGTCTCACTTGACAAGGAAACCCTCTCACGCCCTGCCCACTCCGACTTTCCCGTACTGAGCAAAGAAGCCGGCGAGGCTATGCAAAAAAAGATAGCAGAGGCAAAAGCCGATGGCGACTCGGTTGGTGGAATCGTTGAATGCGGCGTCATCGGAGTACCGGTAGGCATTGGCGAGCATATGTTTGACGGAGTGGAGAACAGGATCTCACAGATCGTGTTCGGCATCCCAGCCGTCAAGGGAATAGAATTTGGCAGAGGCTTTGACGTGGCTAATCTCAAAGGCTCTGAAAACAACGATGCATTTTACACCAACGGTGAAAAAATATATACTAAAACAAACAATGCGGGCGGAATACTTGGGGGAATGAGCAGCGGTATGCCTATCGTCTTCCGTGCGGCGCTCAAGCCGACTCCGTCTATTTGTAAGGAGCAGCAAAGTGTTGATATGACAAGTATGACGAACACGATCCTTTCTGTCCGTGGCAGACACGATCCGTGTGTCGTAGCGCGCGCCGTTCCCGTTTTTGAGGCGGCAGCCGCCATAGCTATAACAGATATGCTGCTCGATGGGAGAAATTTGTGACTTTATCAGCTAAACATACAAAGCTTGCGGGATACGTTGGATATCTGACACAGGCTTTGACTATAAATTATCTACCACTTCTTTTTGTAACCTTTATGGATATATACGATATATCCCTGACAAAGCTGAGCCTCTTGATCGCAGTCAGCTTTACCACACAGCTGCTCACGGATTTCTTTGAGTACAAATTCTCCTCAAAGTTAAATCTCAGGGCGAGCGTTGTCGTGGCTCATATTCTGGCGGTCGTCGGAATGACGGGATATGCGTATATCCCAAGCCTCACGCCAACGCCTTTTTTGGGGCTTCTCATATGCGTTGTGATATCCGCGATAGGAGCAGGACTTGTTGAGGTGCTTATAAGCCCAATAGTAGAGGCTTGCCCCACCGATAAAAAAAGTGCCGCAATGAGCCTTTTGCACTCCTTTTACTGTTGGGGACAGATGGGAGTAACTCTCCTCTCTACTCTCTTTTTCCGAGTAGTTGGAATAGAGCATTGGCGACTTCTCGCCTGCCTTTGGGCTATAATCCCCGCAATAGGAGCTGTCGCTTTCTCTTTTGTTCCGATATACAAGCTTGAAGGTGATAGTAATGAGGTAAAGGAATCCGCGCCCGCAAAAAAAGGCTTGGGCCTCTTCCCTGTATTCTTTATCATAATGGTCTGCTCTGGTGCGGCGGAGATGGCGATGAGCCAGTGGGCATCCTCCTTTGCGGAGGCATCACTCGGCATTGACAAGACCACGGGAGACCTGCTCGGACCCTGCTTCTTTGCCTTTCTTATGGGCACCTCGCGTGTTCTTCACGCAAAGCTCTCCTCAAGGATAGCACTAAAACCCGTGCTTATATTCTCCTCTGCGCTTGCGGTAATATCCTACCTTACAGCCGCGCTTTCCCCTATCCCCCTCATATCTCTTTTCGGGTGTGCCCTTTGCGGACTCTCGGTGGGAGTTATGTGGCCGGGAACATACAGTCTTGCGGCAAAAAATACACCTAATATAAATATGTCGGCTTTTGCCCTGCTCGCTATCGGCGGTGACCTCGGTTGTACGCTCGGTCCTGCGGCAGTCGGTTGGATCGCAGAGGCTTTTGGCGGTGATCTCAAGGTATCCTTTTTGATCTCGGCAATATTCCCCCTTGCAATACTTTTGATCCTACTTGCGTACGGAAAAAAGATAAAAAACAGAAAAAAGGACGTCTAAATCATGGAACTTAAGGAATTGAGAAAAAATATAGACGAAATAGACAAGACATTGGTTGACCTCTTTATCAAGAGAATGAACGTCTCTGCCGAGGTCGCTGAATACAAGCGCGAGAGCGGTATGCCCGTGCTTGACCCTTCAAGAGAGCGCGCTCTGCTCGAGCGTGTCAGCGAGCTGTCCGGAGATGAGTTTGAGAGATACACGAGAACGCTTTACTCAACCATACTCGACCTCTCCCGTTCCTATCAGCACAAAAAGCTCGGATACACCTCAAAAACATATACCGAGATAGAGAGTGCAATGAAGAATACGCCTCAGATATTCCCCGAAAGAGCCTCCGTTGCCTGTCAGGGTATGGAGGGCGCTTATTCTCAGCTTGCCGCAGAAAAGCTCTTCGCTCTTCCCTCTATAATGTTTTTCTCAAGCTTTGAGTCTGTTTTTTCAGCTATCGAGTCGGGCATGTGCAAATACGGTATTCTCCCGATAGAAAACAGTACGGCAGGCTCTGTAAAGCAGGTCTATGACCTTATGATAAGCAAAAAATTTAAGATCGTAAGATCTGTGAGAATAAAAATAGACCATAATCTCCTTGCTAAAAAAGGAGTTGCTCTCTCTGAAATAAAAGAGATATACTCTCACCCGCAGGCAATAGCTCAGTGCTCTGACTTTCTCGCAAAGCTCGGTGCTGACGTGAAGATAACAAGCGTGGAGAATACGGCGACCGCCGCGCGTATGGTTGCGGAATCAGAAAGACGCGACGTCGCTTCCCTCTCCTCTCGCACATCTGCCGCACAGTATTCACTTGACGTAGTGGTAAGCGCGGTTCAGAACAGTGGCAACAACCACACTCGCTTTATCTGTATCTCGAATGCCCTCGAGATATACCCCGGTGCGGATAAGACCAGCCTTATGCTCGTCACCCCCCATAAGCCCGGTGCGCTTTACAAAATGCTTGCGAGATTCAACGCACTTGGCATAAACCTTGTAAAGCTTGAATCCCGTCCTCTGCCCGACAGAGATTTTGAATTTATGTTCTACTTCGACCTTGAGTCCTCCGTGTACTCTTCAAAGCTTGCCGAGCTCCTCTCCGAGCTTGAGGTAGAGTGCGACGAGTTCACCTATCTCGGTACTTATTCGGAGGTAGTATGACAAAAAGATCCTATGCTAACATGAGGTGCGGACTTTTAGGTGAGCATCTCTCCCACAGCTACTCTCCGCTTATACACGGTGAGCTTGCGGATTATTCCTACAAGCTTTGCGAGGTATCAAAGGATGATCTTGATCGCTTTTTGAAAAACTGCCATCTTGACGCCTTCAACGTGACTATTCCCTATAAAGAGGCTATAATTCCATACCTTGACGGAATATCCGATGAGGCAAAGGCTATCGGCGCGGTAAATACCGTTGTAAATCGAGACGGCAAGCTTTTCGGCTATAATACCGACTATTTGGGATTTGAACATATGCTCTCCACAACAGGAGTTGACGTCAACGGTAAAAAAGCTCTCATCATCGGACGCGGCGGTGCGGCAAAGACCGTGCGCGCGGTACTCTGTGACAAGAATGCTCGCGAGGTGGTAATGCTCGGCAGTGCCAACAACACGCCCGAAAACATCAAAAGACATTCTGACGCAGAGGTCATCGTAAACGCAAGCCCTGTTGGAATGTACCCGAAAAACGGAAGCTCTCCCCTCTCGCTTTCAAGCTTTCCAAAATGTTGTTTAGTACTTGACCTTATCTTTAATCCCGCCAAAACCGAGCTTTTAATAGAAGCGGAAAGGCTGAATATCCCCGCCCAAAACGGACTTTCAATGCTCGTAGCTCAGGCGGCAAAGGCTTTTGAGTTTTTCACGGGCGACTCTCACGAAGCGGATGCCATCGAAAAGATAAGCGCAAAAATAGAAAAAGCCACGAGCAATATAATACTCGTGGGTATGCCCGGATGTGGCAAAAGCACTATCGGCAAAATAGTCTCGGAGAGGCTCGGCAGAGAGTTTATAGATGCGGATACCGCATTTGAGGATATGCACGGCATATCTCCCGAAAATTGCATAAAAAACCTTGGTGAGGCGCACTTCAGAATGCTTGAAACCAAAACACTCAAAGAACTCGGTGCTAAAAGCGGTATCGTCCTCGCTACGGGCGGCGGTGCTGTAACAAGAGAGGAAAATTACTCCCCCCTGCACCAAAACGGAAACATATTCTTTATCGAGCGAGAACTCTCTGCCCTTGAATCCAAAGGCAGACCTCTCTCGCAAAGCACTACACCCGAGGAAATGTACAAAAAACGTATAGACTCCTATCTGCGCTTTGCGGACGCGACGGTAGATAACAATACCGATGCCGTGCGCGTAGCGGACAGAATAATCTCAGAGTTTCAAAAAATACACGACAAGTGAGGAAAAACATGAAGATACTCGTTATAAACGGACCAAATCTTAATATGCTCGGCATAAGAGAGCCGGATATCTACGGTGCTAAAAGCCTTGCTGACCTTGAATGCTTTATAAGAGACTCTGCTGGGGAGCTCTCGCTTGACGTAGCGCTCTTTCAATCGAATCACGAGGGCGAGATAGTTGACGTCATTCAGTCCGCATACGGAGTTTACGATGGAATAGTTATAAACCCCGCGGCATACACCCACACGAGTATCGCGATACTCGATGCTCTAAAGGCAGTCGGCATTCCAACGGTTGAGGTGCACCTCTCAGACATAAACGAGCGCGAGGAGTTCAGACATCACTCCTACGTCTCACTCGTCGCAAAAAAGACCATAAAAGGTCTCGGCTTTGAGGGATATAAAAAAGCGCTTGAATACTTTGCATAAATAAAAAAGGCAGAGAAAATCTCTGCCTTTTTTATTTATATATCCTGCTTTTTCCAACGTCCCGTAAAGTAGTAAACAAGTCCTATCCAGAAGGGTGTAAAGCCTGCGAGGGCATCTCCGAGCCAGAAGCCGTAATGCTTCATATCAAACACTACGCCAAAAAGGAGCGAAAGGCCTATTCGCAAAATTATTCCGTCGAGTATCGCCGTCACGAAGTTTATCTTATAATCTCCGCTTCCGTTGAGAAGTCCGTTCATTATCGTACGCGCACCGCTACCGAAAAACAAGAGCACCGCGATCGGTATGTATCCCGAAAGGATAGCGATTATCTCCGCGTCGTTTCCGTCTGTAAAGAGAGAGAACACCCACTCGGGAAAAAGACAGATAAATACCGAAAAGACCACCGATACCGTAAGCGATATTACCGCAACGTTGAGGATTATCTGCTTTACTCGCTGATGCTTGTGAGATGCGATATTTTGTCCCACCATAGTAGCGCTTGCCGTACCTATCGCCAAGGAGATCATATTCGTGATGTTCGCTATTTTGTTTGCGATTCCCGAGAATGCGGACACAGCCACGCCGTAGCCGTTTATCCAAGAGTTTACGAAAAGCTTTGAGAACTGTATCGATGCGCTCTTTATAGCCATCGGTACTCCAAGCTTTACAAGAGCGGAGAGCATCTTGCGGTCGGGCTTTATAAAGTCCTTGCCAGTTATGTTGAGTGCAAATTCCTCGCGTCTGATTACAAGGAAGATCACGCTTGAAATAAAGCTTACCGCCTGGCTTATGATAGTGGCCAGCGCCGCACCGCCTGCGCCCATATCAAGCCCAACGACGAAGATTATATCCAGTATCAAATTAAGTACAGCCGCAACAGCGATGAAAACAAAGGGATGCTTTGAGTCTCCCATTCCTCTGAGCACCGCACTGACCGCGTTATAGCCGTAAACGAAAACAAGTCCCGCCATAGAAATAACGGCATAGCTCATAGCGCCCTCATACGCCTCGGTGGGTGTATTCATAACATTGAGTATCTGAGATCTGAAAGCAAACGCCAAACCACTTACGGCTATTGCGCAAAGGAAGAGAAAGCCACCCATCGTTCCGACAAAGCGACCGATCTTATCCCGCTTTCCCGCGCCTATGTATTTTGCGATAATGACCTGCCCTGCGTTTGAAAAGCCCATCGCGATAAAGGTCATAAATGTTGCCACGTCACCACCGACAGCCACCGCGGATATTCCCGCATTGCCTATCGTGTTTCCGACGACCACCATATCCACCATACTGTACACGACCTGAAGCAGGTTGGCAAGAAAGAGCGGAAATGAAAATCTTATAAGTTGTTTAGGGATGCTCCCTTGTGTAAAATCCTTTATCTGTGTACCTGTCATACTTCTCCTGACATGCGCTTCGCCTTATTATAAAATCTATGTGCATAACTGCACTTTTTACAAAAATCCTCTCTCATCTCTCCGCGCAAAAATCCCTCTTTTATAGAGGTGGCACGAGGGGATGAAAGTATCTCCTCAAGCGAGGATTCAAATATATTTCCAAGGGATATCACTCCCTCGGAATCAAGACAGCAAGGTACTACCTTGCCATCTGACAGTATCGCGATCTGATCGATGAGTCCGCGGCAAGAACCGATGCAACTCGCCTCGGCATCGCTCTCTATAGGCCAGACGAAAGCGCCCGCAAACTCCAAAAATATTCTGTTCGAAACGGCATATCCGTTCCATCTTTTTTTCCACTCGCCAGGGAACTCTCTATGCAGGATAGCCTCTATCTTCTCATTTTGAAGATTTGTGCCGAGCGCTTCCCTGCTATCGAGATTCCAGAGGCGGAATATCGTGTATATGCCGAGCTCCGCAAAGGCTTTTGCACAGTCCACGACCTCGCGCATATATCTCTCAAGTCGCTCCTCTATTCGGTTACCCTCGATAGAGTGGACAGAAACGTTTATTTTGTGCACACAGCTTGCGTGCTTTAGGATAAGCTCTTTATTTTTAGCGAGCAGTGTTCCGTTAGTAGTAATACAAACTCTGAATCCGTAACTGTCCGCTATACCGAGAATACTGTCAAGCTCGGGGTGAAGGAGTGGCTCGCCCATAACGTGAAGATATATATAGTCGGTATGCCCTTTTATAGCTTGACACACGAGCTCAAACTCACCCTCGCTCATCTGTCGCTTAGCTCTTTTAAGCTTTGGGCAAAACGAGCAGGAGAGGTTGCATATATTTCCTATCTCCACGTAGATCTTGTTAAACATATAATCTCCAAATTTAATCACTTATCAAGAATAAGCTTTGACAGTGTATCTGCGCTCATTCCAAAAATATAATCCCCGACCTCTATGCCAGAAAGTCGCACCGCGACCTCCGAGAGCCTAGCTCCCGCCAGGACATCCTCAAGCTCGGATATATCACCAACGCCAAAGA
This sequence comes from Eubacteriales bacterium, assembly GCA_045653105.1. GTDB lineage: Bacteria > Bacillota > Clostridia > Oscillospirales > CAG-272 > HGM12713. The sequence goes on along the minus strand of JAZOLL010000012.1, from coordinate 1,424 downwards.
AATCTCCGCAAATTCTCGCCTTTGTAATAACATCATTCGACATATCAAGATACACCTCAACAATACCAAAGGGATATCTCGCTTTTTTTAATACACCATACTCCGAGATCAGCTTTTTGTTTGGAAAGATCCACTCGTCGGATCTGTTTCTCATCGCCAATCTTTCAATCTCCGAGCACTTCGGCACAGAGATCATTTCAGGCGAATATTTCTTTATAACAAACTCGGAAAGTGTTTCGATAAACTCCTTTACAGACATATCCTCTCGGAGAAGCTCGCAAAGATTTATAACACGAGATCTCACCGAGGCTATCGCCTTTGAGTCTATCTTGCTCCTATCTACATTCAATACCTTTGAGAGCATCTCAAGGTCAGCATCAAAAAGGAGCGTTCCATGGTGAAGTGTTCTCTCCCCCTTGGTATACTGCGCGTTGCCGGAGAACTTTCGTCCGCCCGTGAGCAGATCGTTTCTACCTGAAAGCTCCGCCTCTATACCAAGATAAGCAAGCGCCTCTATAATAGGCGCTGTGAAATATTTAAAATCAATATCCGACGCCTCGCTTCTTGTGGATATAAAGCTGTAATTCACGTTTCCAAGGTCGTGATACACAGCGCCTCCACCGGTTATTCTTCTGACAACCTTTATCCCACGTTCGCGAATGACGTCCATCTTTATCTCGGCATAGGCATTCTGATTTTTGCCCACCACCACCGTCGGCTCGTTCTGCCAGAGCATAAAAACGTCGTCGGTCTCATTGAGAAAAAGGTATTCCTCGACCGCCAGATTAAAATAGGGATCGGTGCTATTCAATATCAAAAACTTCATACTTCACCATTTAAGAATCCATCGGGCCTAAAAAGACCCGATGGATTTTTGTTTATTTAGATTTTAGACTAAAGATCAAAGTCCAAGCTTTGCGCGCTCTACCTTCTCAATGTCTGTGAAGTTAGTAGCTGCAACGTGTCCGGGAAGGGGCATGATCTTCTCGTGGAGAGCGTCGATGATCCACTCAGGCTGCGGGAAGAAGCTCTTCTCAAGCTCGAATGCAGGTGTGATCCAGTTACGAGAACCAACAACAACTGCAGGACCGTCAAGGTAGTCGAAGCACATTTCTGTGATGTTGGAAGCCATATCTCTCATTACGGAGTTTCTCTCGCACGCGTCACCTACGATGATAACCTTACCTGTCTTCTTAACAGACTCGATAACCTTTTCGTAGTTGAAAGGAACGATAGAACGTGTGTCGATAACCTCTGCGGATACGCCATACTTCTCCTCGAGTGTCTTTGCAGCCTCGAGAGCTCTGTAAAGAACAGCGCCGATTGTAAGAATTGTAACGTCCTTACCCTCTCTCTTGATGTCGGGCTCGCCGAAAGGAATCTCAAAGTGACCTACCGGTACACCGTCCTTGCGGAATTCCTCA
>JAZOLL010000011.1:0-11129 GCA_045653105.1 Eubacteriales bacterium | reverse complement strand
CCCGCAGACGCAAAGAAGGCTCGTGAGCTTGGCGCTGAGGGTATCGGTCTTTGCCGTACCGAGCACATGTTCTTTGAGGCTGACAGAATCGCAGCGTTCAGAGAGATGATCTGTGCTGACACTGCTGAGGAGAGAGAACTTGCTCTTGCAAAGATCCTTCCCTACCAGCAGTCTCACTTCGAGGCTCTCTACGAGGCTCTCGAGGGCACACCCGTATGTATCAGATTCCTTGTCCCGCCTCTCCACGAGTTCGTTCCTACAACCGATGAGGACATTGCTCTTCTCGCTAAGGCACAGAACAAGAGCGTTGAGGAAATCAAGGCTATCATCGCATCTCTCCACGAGTTCAACCCCATGATGGGTCACCGTGGATGCCGTCTCGCAGTAACATACCCCGAGATCGCAAAGATGCAGACAACCGCTGTAATCCGCGCTGCTATCAACACACAGAAGAAGCACGCTGATTGGAAGGTTGTTCCTGAGATCATGATTCCTCTCGTAGGCGACGTTAAGGAGCTTAAGTACGTTAAGAGCGTAGTTGTTGCAACTGCTGACGCTGAGATCGCAGCTGCTGGCGTTGAGCTCAAGTACGAGGTTGGTACAATGATCGAGATTCCCAGAGCATGTCTCACAGCTGACGATATCGCAGCTAACGCAGACTTCTTCTGCTTCGGTACAAACGACCTTACACAGATGACCTACGGCTTCTCCAGAGACGACGCAGGTAAGTTCCTCGATGCTTACTACGATGCTAAGATCTTCGAGAACGATCCCTTCGCTAAGCTCGACCAGACAGGCGTTGGTAAGCTCATGAACATGGCTATCACACTTGGTAAGCCCGTAAATCCCAAGCTCCATGTTGGTATCTGCGGTGAGCACGGTGGTGACCCCACATCTGTTGAGTTCTGCCACCAGATCGGACTTGACTATGTATCCTGCTCTCCCTTCAGAGTGCCGATAGCTCGTCTTGCTGCTGCACAGGCTGCACTTAAGTAATTCATATTGATCTGATATTGATTTACAAATAGCAAAGTCCCGACGGGAATTCCCGTCGGGACTATTGTTTTATAAAAATATCCCCTCGCCCAAATGAGCGAGGGGATATTTTATTATTTTCATTCTATATTCTCTATGTATTTTTCCAAGAGCTCTGCCGCTATCACCACAACGGGCTCGCAACGGGTTTCCTTGTTTTTATATTTTGCGGCAAGCACCGAGCAATCCCAAGAGTCACACTCGTAAACTTCTTTGAACGCCTTTGCGAATTTTGCACAGATCGTGCGAAGGTCGCTTCTGTCAGCGTAAAGTTTGCCAAGCACCGCAATAGCACCCGAGAGTGCTCCGCATACGCTTCCGCAGCCCATACCTCCGCCAAAGCCTATAAGGAGCTTTGCGTCCTCCATATCAAGTCCCAAACCATATTTGTCGCTTGATGCCATAAGAATAGACACTGCACAGTTATTGTTTTTTTCAGTATAATAATATCTTGCGCCGTCAGACAGCTTCATAATAAGTCTCCTTTATATTGCCAAATGTTCAAAAAGCGTGCATACAACAAGACCAAGTCCTGCGGATATAAGTATGAGCGGGATCGTGGTAAGCTTTTTCTTGAATATGAGCTTTACGCCAAAGAATATCGCACAGATAAGCGCAAATATAACTACGCTCGTCAAGTCAAATGCAAATTTGTGAATGCTCACGTATCCGAGTGTTTTCGCGAGGAGCACCACGCCGACCGAAAGTATGAGCGCAACAACGACAGGCTTGACGCCCTGTATGAACGCCTTGAAATACTTGTTCTCGGTGAATTTTTTTAGGATAGATGCGATTATAAGTATGATGATAAAGGATGGGAGCACGACGCCAAGTGTTGCGAGGGTACTGCCAAGCATTCCTCCCTGCACCGAGCCTATATAGGTCGCCATATTTACGGCAATAGGGCCCGGTGTGGACTCACAAACGCCGATAAAGTTGAAGAACTGTGTCTCGGTAAGCCAGCCGTGCTTGAGCACGGTCTCCTCAACGAGAGGTATCATTGCAAAACCGCCGCCAAACGTGAAAAGTCCTATTTTAAAGAACTCAAAAAAGAGCAAAAGATGTATCGTCATTTTGTCTGTCCCTCCTTTTTCTCAGAGAGTACAGCATAAGCAAATATACCGATAATACCGCCCAAAAGTATGAGGATTATAGAGCTGAAGCTTACAGAGAATATCTCAAAGAGCAGCATAGCGGCAAAAACAGTGAAAAATACGATCATAGGAAGCGGCTTCTTTTTGAGCTTTGCAAAAAGGCCAATACCCGCCTTGACTATCAAAAATCCCACCGCACACTTGATACCGACAAATGCATATCTGAAATACTTGTTCTGCATAAATCCGTCAAGAAAGAGCGATATAGTATATATGATGATAAGCGAGGGCAAAACAACACCGAGCGTTGCAAGGGCTGCGCCAAGCACACCTCGCTTTTTATATCCAACGTAAGTAGCCATGTTTATCGCGATAGGACCGGGTGTAGACTCTGCTATGGCTATTATTTCCATAAGCTCGTCCTCTGTGAGCCAGCCGTGCCTTTCAACGACCACCTCGCGCACGTTTGCTATCATAGCGTATCCGCCGCCAAACGTGAAAAGACCTATCTTAAAGAACGTATAAAAAAGTAAAAAAAGCATTGCTTTCTCCTTGGGTTGTAACATATCTTGAGGATAGACCCGAAGGTCTATCCTCATTTTGGGTCGATCAATAGTTTTCAGCGTGAAGCTCGAAGTAAGCCTGAGGATGTGCACAGGTAGGACAGATCTCGGGCGCATTTGTTCCAACAACGATGTGTCCGCAGTTGCGGCATTCCCAAACCTTAACCTCGCTCTTTGCGAATACCTCTGCTGCCTCTACGTTGTGGAGAAGCGCGCGGTATCTCTCCTCGTGGTGCTTCTCAACTGCGGCAACGAGACGGAACTTAGCTGCGAGCTCGTGGAAGCCCTCCTCTTCAGCTGTCTTGGCAAATCCTGCATACATGTCTGTCCACTCGTAGTTCTCGCCCTCAGCGGCATTTTTGAGGTTCTCCGCGGTATCTCCGATACCGTTCAGCTCCTTAAACCACAATTTTGCATGTTCCTTTTCATTGTCAGCTGTCTTCTGGAAAAGCGCCGCTATCTGCTCAAAGCCTTCCTTCTTAGCCTTAGATGCGAAATAAGTGTACTTGTTGCGAGCCTCCGACTCACCTGAAAATGCTGCCATAAGGTTCTTTTCTGTCTGTGTTCCCTGATACTTGTTGTTTTTCATATCTTGTCTCCTTTTTTATTTTAGTGTTGGTATTTTTTATTGATATATGACTATTTTAACCACCTCTGGTGGATTAAATACCCTCGGTATTCCACCGCTCGCCTTCAGTCCTCTGCTGATAACGAATCTGCCATCGTGAACGCCCGAGGTGTACTTTGGAAATAGTCCCTGCCCCGGTGCAAAAATGCCTCTGCCGAAAAGTCTCCACTGCCCTCCGTGAGCGTGTCCTGAAACGATAAGGTCTATATCCTTATCCTTTAAGTATTTTTTATAATACTCAGGGTGATGACAAAGAAGCACCTTTGGTCTGTCCTCTGTGAAAAATCCGGAAAGCGCCTCAAGATTTGGACGCTTATCGTCTCTGATAAGAGCCGACGTCAATCCACCAAAGGCAACACCTCCGATCACTCTGTAGCTATCGTCCAAAAAGATCGCTCCACTCGCCTTTATGCGTGCGAGATTATGCGGTGAATATCTCTTTTCTCTTGAATGACCTATCTTCCATTTAAGTCGCCATGATCCAACCCCGCCAAGCTCGTGATTTCCCGGGGAAAGAATGGTAGGCGCGAGCTTAACGCATTCACGTAAAAGTTCAAAGCCCTTTTCATTCTTACCGTCGTGCTCTGTACTGTCAAGAGGCTCGAAAATATCTCCCGGGGCGAGTATGAAATCCGGCGATATCTTTTTCACTGCCTCTATGGTAGGAGTGGGATCGTTGCCGTGCAGATCAGACAAAAGCGCGAAGACATACGGTCTATCAAATTTTTTGTTTCTTATCTTGTATTCTGTAATCTTCATCTCAAAGAATCAACCGCTCTGAGCCACTCGTCACGGCAAGCATCACTCGGCATTCTCCAGTCTCCACGAGGTGAGAAGGACACGCTTCCTATCTTCGGGCCGTCGGGCAAGCAGGAGCGTTTGAACTGCTGGGCAAAGAAACGTCTTACAAAGTTGTCAAGCCACTTGAGAAGCACCTCGTCACTATACTCGCCAGCAAATGCCGCCTTTGCCATTCTGTAAAGCTTGTCGGGGGCGAATCCGTAACGGATCATATAGTAAAGATAAAAATCGTGTATCTCGTAAGGGCCTACTATATCCTCAGTCTTCTGCGCTATCTCTCCGTTTTCATCAGCGGGGAGAAGTTCAGGGCTTACGGGTGTATCGAGAATGTCAAAAAGCACCTTAGAAAGTGTGGTCTTGCCAAGCGTCTCTGCGCGACGCGCGTAAAATGCCACCACGTGTCTTATGAGTGTTTTGGGAATACCCGCGTTGACACCGTACATCGACATATGGTCACCGTTGTAGGTCGCCCAACCGAGAGCAAGCTCGGAGAGGTCTCCCGTACCTACGACAAAACCGCCCATATCATTTGCGATATCCATTATCACCTGTGTACGCTCTCTTGCCTGCGCATTTTCATAGGTGACGTCTCTTACGTTTTCATCGTGACCGATATCCGCAAAATGCTGTTTTACAGACGCGCTTATGTTTACCTCTCTGAACTCTGTACCGAGCTCCTCACAGAGTATCTCGGCATTGGAACGAGTTCTCTTGGTAGTGCCAAAGCAAGGCATTGTTACGCCGAGTATGTCAGTATGGGGTCTGCCGAGCAGGTCAAGTGCCTCTGCCGCAACTATAACGGCAAGAGTGGAGTCAAGTCCGCCCGATATACCTATAACACACTTTTTGGCGTAAGCTTTTTTGATCCTCTGTGCGAGACCGCGCGCCTGTATAGAGAGGATATGCTCACAGCGTCTCTCTCGCTCTGTCTCACACGTTGGCACAAAAGGGGAGTTACCCGTATCTTTCGTTATATCTGTCTCTTCAAGAGGCATTGAAAAGGATACTGTAAGATATCCCTCGATACCTGACTTGATAGCGCCTGTTCGTCTTCTTTCGTATGCGAGCTTATCAACGTCTATCACGGCGCTTATAAGCTTCTCGTCTGTATTCACACTCTCTGCAAGAGAGTTGCCACCTTCGGCTACCATAGACACACCGCCAAACACGGCATCTGTAGTTGACTCCCCTGCTCCGCAGTTTGCAAGCACGTATGCAGAGATGCATCTACCCGATTGTGTGAGCGTGAGCATCTTTGCATAGTCAGATCTGCCGACGCAGTCAACAAGCGATGTAGGATTCAAAATAAGCGTTGCTCCCGCCATTGTAGAGAGCGACGAGGGAGGAACGGCTGAGAATAGGTCAGCACCGATCTCTATCGCGATCTTGAGATTCTGCATCTCCTCTGACGCAAATATTATCTTTGTACCGAAGGGCACCTTAGTGCCGCAGAGGGTGATGTATTCTACACCGTCATTTGCGGGTGCAAAATAACGCGATTCGGAAAATTCTCCGTAATTAGGTATATATGTCTTAGGAACCACACCTAAAACTTGTCCGTTTTGACAAAATACCGCAGAATTGTATATTTTATCATTGACAACGAGGGGCAAACATATTATACTAACTATTGTAGAGCCCTCGGTGTTTTCGAGGAAATCCGCCAAGGCTTCGCGTGCAGAGGAAAGCATCGTATCGGAATAAAAGAGATCCGCGCATGTGTACCCTGTAAGTGAGAGCTCGGGATATACGAGCACCTTTACTCCCTCTTTTTTTGCATCTGCAAATATTTCTTTCATCTCCAACACGTTGGCTCTGCAGTCAGCAATACATACGTGTGGTCTTGCCGCCGCGACCTTTATGAATCCGTTTTTCATACAGTCATCTCCTTACTGAAATTATAATTCAGGCTGGCTTTATATTCTATACATTACTAATTATACCTTCTTTTAACTGAAAATACAATACGCTTTTATTATTTTTTATAATTTTAGGCGTTATTAATCCAAAATAAAATCCACGGAGGATAGAAAAATGAACGTAAAAAGAAATCTCACACTTCTTTGCGATTACTATGAACTCACAATGGCAAACGGATATTTCAAGTGTGGCATAGGCAACCGCATGGTTTATTTTGACGTTTTCTACCGCAACAATCCCGACGGCGGCGGATATGCTATAACAGCGGGCCTCGAGCAGATAGTTGAGTATATAGAAAATCTGCACTTCACCGAGGAGGACATTGAGTTTCTCAGATCAAAGAACTGCTTCAGCGAAGAATTTCTCGACTATCTTCGCACATTCAAGTTCACGGGCGATATCTGGGCCATTCCCGAGGGTACTGTCGTATTCCCCGGTGAGCCTCTTATGACCGTACGTGCTCCCGCAATGCAGGCGCAGTTTATCGAGACCTACGTTCTTATGATGATAAATCACCAGTCTCTCATAGCGACAAAGGCTTCCCGTCTTGCACGCTCCGCAAAGGGACGCGCGCTCAGTGAATTCGGTTCTCGCCGAGCTCACGGGGCTGATGCGGCGATCCTCGGTGCGCGTGCCGCTTATATCGGCGGCTGCGGTTCTACCGCCTGCGCTATAGCGGACAGAGAGTACGGCGTTCCCGCTACGGGCACTATGGCTCACTCCTGGGTGCAGATGTTTGACACCGAGTATGAGGCATTTAAGACCTACTGTGAGATATATCCGAACAATGCAACACTTCTCGTTGACACCTTCAACGTACTTGAGAGCGGTGTTCCGAATGCTATCAAAGCGTTCAAAGAAGTGCTTCTTCCCAAGGGAATTACAAAGTGCGCGGTAAGAATCGACTCGGGCGACGTCACCTACCTCACAAAGAAAGTCAGAAAAATGCTCGACGAGGCAGGCTTTACCGAGTGTAAGATAGTTGTATCCAACTCACTTGACGAGTACCTCATAAGAGAGCTTATCCGTCAGGGCGCTGAAGTGGATGCGTTTGGCGTTGGAGAACGACTTATCACCGCAAAGAGCGATCCCGTTTTCGGCGGTGTTTACAAGGTATGCGCGGTTGAGAATCCCGACGGAAGCATCACTCCCAAGATAAAGATAAGCGAGAATGTCGGAAAGATAACCACACCTCACTTCAAGAAGCTCTACCGTCTGCGCGACAAGGAGACAGGTAAGGCTGAGGCAGACTTGCTCTGCGTATATGACGAAGAGATCGACGATTCGAAGCCGATAGAGCTCTTTGATCCTCAGCATACGTGGAAGCGCAAGACCCTGACAAATTACACCGCAGAGAATCTTCAGAAGAAGATATACGAAGCAGGAAAGCTCGTATATGAGCTTCCGAGCATAACGGAGATCAGAAAGCACTGCGAGGCAGAGATCGAGGGTATGTGGGACGAAGTAAGACGATTTAACAACCCCCACAACTATTACGTTGACCTTTCCCAGAAGCTTTGGGATATCAAGCAGGCTATGATATCCGAGCATAGAAAAATCAGATAAATAAAAGCTGTCCGTCTTTTGACGGACAGCTTTTATTTTATAACTCTGACGGATATTCCCCGCACTCGTGGAGCTTCAAAAGCTCCTCCGCTACAGTTGCCTTATCCTCCCTGTAGGTCACACCAAACCAGCGTGAATCTGTGGAAAGCACACTTATCGAAAGCTTAGAGCTCTTGATAAAGGCATCTACCATCGTGGGAAGCGCGTATTCGCGCTTGATGTCGCCCTCGGGGATATTTGAGAGGAACTCGGAAAAAGCCTCCTCAGCATCATCAAAAATGCTCGGCAAAAAGCCCCTCATATTCATTGAAACAAGCATCTCGGGATCAAGCACACCTGCATCAGCATCGGATATCACACCATCATCACCAAGCGTGATGCTATAGGTCTCTTTCACGTCCAAGAGCATCTCTCGATCGTCCTTTGTACAAATACCGCGAGTGACCGCACCGTTTTTGCTGACAGTGTTTTTAAGGCGATATGCTACCATACAGCCCTCTTCAGCATCAAGCCCTATAAGCTTTGAGTGTATCTTGCAAAACGCGTCCTTGCCGTAATAATCATCTGCATTGATTATCGCAAACGGCTCATTTATAACATCCTTAGCGCAGAGCAATGCATGCACCGTACCAAACGGCTTTACTCTGTTCTCGGGGATATTGTAGTCCTTTGGAATAGAATCAAAGCCTTGATATACGAAAGCGACCTCAACATCCGACAAAGACTTGCAGATACCCTCTATAAGCTCTCTATAATCTGGCTTTATTACAAACACAAGCTTATTAAAGCCTGCTTTTACCGCGTCGTATATCGAGTACTGCATCAGCATCTCACCATTCGGTCCTATACCGTCTACCTGCTTGTTTCCGCCGTATCTCGAACCAAGACCTGCCGCCATAATAAGTAACGTGGTTTTCATATAAGTTCTCCTTTACGCATCCATAACCGTAAGCTCAAATTTTGTTCGCTCTGCCTTTGCACCACGTATCTCGATAACGTAGTCGAGCTTAAGTCTTCCCTCGGTAAGTATATTGTTTTCAACCTTTATAGTTTTAACACATATCTCAAAGGGCATGATCGGTGTGTTATAAGCGCAGTGATGTCTCTTCCCTTTTTCAAACACGAGCGAGGTTGAGACGCTTCCCGTTCTGTATATCGTCACAAAGCCGGGGTTGCCAAGCTCAAAATATACGGTGGTAGTAGAGCCCTCCATTCCCGTCAGCTCGCTTTCCTCATAAACAAGCTCAATCTTGTTTTCATCTACCTTCATAACGCCCTCGGTACTGAGCTCGATCGCATCCTCCTCGTCAAAGGAGTGTCCCGCATCGGTCACGTCAAGATCTATCTCGTTTGCCGCCTCATCTACAAGGTCAGAAAAGAATGACGCCTCAACATCATACCTCAAGGATCTTATTTTCATTTTTATATTACGTGATTCCATGAAAAGCCTCCTATCAAGCCATAAACAAACACAAAAGGATCGGTATGAATATGGCAGGAACATAGTTCATAACCTTTATCTTTGTTACGCCCAGCATATTAAGAGCTATCGCAATTATAAGCAATGAGCCCACCGCTGTCATCTCCGCTACCGTTACTGTATTCAAAAACGGTGCTATCCATGCCGCAAGGAGGGTTATAGTACCCTGATATACAAGAATAAGTACCGAAGAAAAAAGAACTCCAATACCAAGCGATGATGCCAGAGCAAATGCGGCTATCATATCTATAAGTCCCTTTGTGTAAAGCATCGTATGGTCTCCAAGCAGACCGCTGTTAAGAGCTCCCACTACCGCCATAGAGCCTACGCAGAAAAGCAGGCTTGCCGCTACAAACCCCTCTGTTATTCTATCGAAGCGCCCCTTAGTCTTTTTTTCAATGCTGTCCCCAAGCGAATTTATACCCTTATCCAGATTACAAAGCTCGCCTATGACCGCGCCGACAAGCACAGAAAGAATAACTATCATTATGTTGCGAGTCTCAAGCGCCCCCATAATTCCTATGAGGAGTACGCAAAGTCCCATTCCCTTCATCAAGGCATCGGACACGCGCTCAAGAGGTCCTCCCGACGCGCCTTTACCTATAAGACCCTTTACGATAAGTCCTATACCTGCGCCAAATATTATCATTAATGCATTGACTATGCTTCCCCAAAGCGGAAAAGCGGTTACGTATGATATAAGTGTAGACACAAGATCCTCCAAACAGTCTTTTGTCTTTTTGGCTTAAAATCGGGGTTGCCGCCCAAAGCGTCAACCCCGACCTATTAAGTCAGCTTATTGATTAGTTTCCAAATACGTTTCCAAAGAGATCGTCGAGATCAAGCTCGTCCTTAGACTTGGCCTCTTCAACTGCCTCTGCAGTCTCAGCGTCCTGAGTGTCAGCCTTGCGAACGGGCTCTCCGTCCTTTACAAAGCCTGTAGCAACGATTGTGATTCTCATCTCATCCTCAAGCTCGGGATCGAAAGCAACACCCCAGATAACGCTTGCCTCAGGGCTGCACTCGTTTGCGATCATTGTAGATGCAACGTCAACATCCTCAAGTCCAACATCAGGAGATGCGTAGATGCTGATGATAACGCCTGTAGCACCCTGGATAGATGTCTCGAGAAGCGGGCTGGAGATAGCTGCTCTTGCTGCTACCTCTGCCTTGTCCTTACCTGTTGCGCTACCAACACCCATGTGAGCAAGGCCGGAATGAGCCATGATGGATGTTACGTCAGCGAAGTCAAGGTTGATGAATCCGGGAACATTGATAAGATCAGAGATGCTCTGAACACCGCGGCGAAGAACGTCGTCTGCTGCCTCGAATGCGTTGAAGAGAGTTATTCTTGTATCAGATACCTGCTTAAGTCTTTCGTTGGGGATAACAACGAGAGAGTCAACGTACTGGCTGAGCTCTTCGATACCGGAAACAGCCTGATCCATTCTCTTCTTGCCCTCAAACTCGAAAGGCTTTGTTACTATACCAACGGTAAGGATATCCATCTCGTGAGCAACTCTTGCTACTACGGGAGCAGCTCCTGTTCCTGTTCCGCCGCCCATTCCTGCGGTTATAAATACCATGTCCGCACCGGAAAGCATAGACTTGAGCTCGTCAATAGACTCCTCAGCTGCGCGAGCACCGATCTCGGGCTTTGCGCCTGCGCCGAATCCCTTTGTTATCTTCTCACCGATCACGATCTGGTGAGGTGCATTAGAACGGCTAAGAGCCTGTCTATCAGTATTGATAGTTACAAAGTCAACTCCCTGAATATTTCTTGAAATCATTCTGTTGACTGCATTGTTTCCGCCGCCTCCGACACCTATAACTTTAATGGATACGCCGGCTTCGCAAGTGTTGTCGTGTTCAAAAGTCATTGTGAATATCCTCCCAATTTTTAACATTATCTCGTCTTTTCTGTGTCCTTGCACAAATAGAACTATATACATATATATAATAATATATTTTAAAGAATAATGCAATACCTTTTTTCAAATTTTCTATTATTTTTACAAATTTTTATGAATTTTTTTGCTTTT
>JAZOLL010000010.1:0-10684 GCA_045653105.1 Eubacteriales bacterium | reverse complement strand
TTAAAAGTAGACCGAAGCATCCTTACACTCGGAGGATTTTACATCGTCGTAATGGCGGAATATATCCTCTTTGAAATAGTTGTTATCAATTACAGACCGACGCTCGTTGACTGATATTTAGAAGCATCCTATCCGTCGTCAACAACTATACTTGTGATGTGTGTGATGCCTACGGCAATGATGCAGCTTCGTACCCGTATTAAAAACGACTTATTCAGACGATGTGTAATGCTTACGATTACCGTGTTTATTACCTTTATGGTTATAGGCAGACTTGTGTCAGGCGTACATTGGATTACCGATATCATCGGCGGTGCTTTGTTGAGCACAGCGATTGTGTTGATGTATTATTCTATCGATAACATAGTAGCAAAGAGCCGCTGAACAAATTTCATTTTGTCGAGCAGAATAAGCGGTGAATACTAATGCGATTTTGGTGCAAATTTGGTGCAACACTTTATGCGACGATACTCACGATATTCACGATATCGCACGAAATCACACGATAAAGCTACGATATCAAACGATATTACACGATATTCACGATATCAAACAGTATTGCTAAAACTCAAAGAGATAATCTGTGCGGCATATCGTGCGGTGCGAACAACACCAGCCGCACGCCGAGAATTGCTTTGCAATTCTCCAAAGTTCAGATATATTTCGATAGACAAAAAGCTCTGCTTCGGCAGGGCTTTTTGTTTTTCTTTTTCTTTACATTTTGTGAAATTTATGATATAATGCAACTGTTAGATAAACTTGAATTTACTGGGGGAAGAGTATGGAAAGCAGACGAAATCTTATATTGTCTATATTTCAATTGGTCGTAGGAATCCTTGCGATAGTAGCTTTTGCTATTGTTGGATCAGGGGAGGAAAACATGACAAAATGGATCATAACACTCCTGCTCGCCATCGCATACGTTGTTTTGGGGATCATAGGGATTATAGATTATAGATCCAAGAAATAACGAAACAGCACTCGCTTTTACGAGTGCTGTTTTTTGTCGCCTATTTACATTTCGACAGTTTTATGCTATAATACAAAAGATGAACGATCTTAGAGGGAGGTATGCTATGAGCGAAGAGAAGAAAAACAAAAAAGAGCCCTTTAGAATAGTCGTGTTTGTTGCATCTTTGGCGTTTATTCTGTTTATGTGGGTGAAAAAGGATATCGCAAGTATTTATGCCACGATGCCAAAGGAACAGATACTTCCTCTTGTAGTTACGACCATAGCTGTTTCCTTGCTCAAGGTGAGCGTTATTGCGGGCGTGCTTTTACTCATAAGGTGGATAGTGGGCAAAACTCGCAAAAAGTGATTTATAAAGGAGTGCTTATGAAAAGAACTTTTATATTGATCCTCGCACTTGTGTGTGTCCTTTCGCTGGCATCTTGTGTTAAGGGTAAAGATGAGGATAAAAAAGAAAACGCAGAAAGCATAACCGATCCTTATTTCACGGGCAAGGTTCTTGAGATATACGAGACCAGATGTCTCGTTGAGGTCACCGACACGGGCAACGGAAACTTTACCGTTGGTGACACTATTATCGTCAACACAAGCATTGAAAACTGTCCTAAATACGATATCGGAGATTCATTGACTGTCGTGTTTGACGGCAAGGTCGCGCTTTCCTATCCCGCGCAGGTGCTCTCGGTACATAGAATAATAAAAAATAACAGCTAATAAAGGGGAGATGTCTATGGATTCTTCTATTATTATGTGGCTTATAGGCTCGATGCTTATAGTACTTGGAATTTCAAATATGAGAGGAAATATATCCTCACTTCATTCATATCACAGGAAGCGTGTGTCCGAGGCTGACAGACGTCCTTTTGGAAAGCTTGTAGGTGTTGGAACTATTATCATAGGTGGTGCTATGATGCTCACCGGTGTTTGCTTTTTCGCGGCAGAAAAGCTCTCTTTAGGAGTGCTTGAGGCGGTTGGTACAGGAGTGCTCATAGCGTCGATCATAATAGGTCTCGGAATCAGCTTTTACGCGATGTTCAAGTATAACAAAGGAATATTTTAAAACTACATATCTTTAAATACAGGTAGAAAATTCTTGTATTCCTCGCGAGTGGCTTCTATCGGCTCACCGGTTTTGGGATCAAACAAAAGCCTGTATGAAAACAGCGCAATACCGTATCTGTCATCAAGCTCTCGCACGGCTTCAAGTGAGCGCTTGATGATATTTTTTTGCGCTATCCACTCGCCGTATCCGTCACCCGCCCAGGAGTCTCCAACTCCCTCGTATCCGTTTTGCGCTTTTTCAAGCGTTATTCCGATGATAAGGGGAATATCTCGCTCCTGTGTCATGTCAGAAAATTCGCTGAGTACCGAATCAAACGGTCGTGTGCTGTGCTCAAATCCGAAATATATCTGTGGGCAGAGATAATCTATATAACCCTCCTCAGAGCACCATTTTTCAACGTCCGCATAAAGCTCACTGAAATTTCTGTCGTTGTTTCCCGAAGGGCTGACACCGAAGAGCAGGGAGGAATTTTCCTCTTTTACTGTGTCGTAGATAGAGCGCACGAGCATATCTGTCTGTGAGCGCCTGAAATCTCCTAGTGAGAGGCTTTCGGTGTTCTTGGCGGCATAAGACTCACAGTCAAAGCTCTCGTCCGTCGTAGGGTAGAAATAATCGTCTATATGTATCCCGTCAACGTTATAATTTTGGATTATCTCTCTTACCCCCGCGCAGATAAGCTCGCGTGTCTCCTCGTAGGCGGGATCTAGGTAAAGATATCCGCCAACCTCTTTGATAGGGGTGTCTTTACCCCTCAGATACATCTGTTTCACAGCATATTTTTGCGAGATGGCATCTATATGATCTATACTCATACATCGCAGAGGATTTATCCACGCGTGGACAGATATCCCCTCGCTATGCGCCAGGTCGAGAAATATCTCAAACGGGTCGTAAGTGTGCTCCGCTCCGTAAGCCCCTGTGACGTATATAGAGGCAGGGAAAAGCTCGGAGGGGTATATGCTGTCACCGTTGGGCCTGAGTTGAATAAAGACGGTATTTATGCCCATAGAGGAGACGTTTGATATCACTTGCTCTATCCGCGCGGTGTAATCCTCTATGTCGCGCTGTCCGTCATCGTCTGTGTATACCTGACGCATATCAAATTGTGAGAGCCAGATAGCTTTTATCTTGTTGTGGTTTTTGGGCTTGTAAGTCTCTTTTTCGGGCTTGCTTGCGCGCGTATCATCAGGTTTATCATTATCCAAAAATCCATCTGAAAGCGCAAAAAAATAGAGCCCTAAGATAATAAAAAGACAGAGAAAAAAGGAAAATATACGAATCACGCTCATCACCCCCACTATAATTCTATGCGGGAATAAAAAAGCTATGTTTTTTATTCTATCACTTGAAAAAAATAAGAGAATATGATAGAATAAAGAAAAAACTATTGGAGAATTGTGATGTATAAGGATATTTTCGGAAAAACGAGACAAAAGGTCGCACTTCATATGCACACAAATCTTTCCGACGGAAAGAGGACGCCCGCAGAGGCGGTGGAGATATATAAATCCTTCGGTTACGACGCGGTGGCTTTTACAGATCACTGGCACTATCACCGCACGGGCGAGATAGACGGAGTTACGGTCATATCGGGTGTTGAATACGATATCGGCGGCAGAAGCACGCAGACGGGTGTATTTCATATACTCGGACTCTTTATGAGACGTGATCCCGATGTTATAAAGGGCAGAGATGACGCGCAGACTATCATAAATAAAATTCACTCCGTAGGCGGTCTGGCAGTTCTCGCTCATCCCGCGTGGTCACTCAATACCCCCGAGATGATAATGGCGCTTGAGGGTATAGATGCTACCGAGATATACAACGCGATCTCCGAGGTCGAGCAATCTTTCAGACCCGATTCTTCTCTTATAATCGATATGATCGCATCAAAGGGCAGGAGATATCCCCTCCTCGCGACCGACGATACTCATTACTTTGACGGACGTGACAATTGCAGAGGCTATATAATGGTAGAGTCCGACACGGCAGATGCAGAATCTATAAAGCAGGCAATAATTGAGGGACGTTTCTACGCCACACAGGGACCTGAGGTGCATCTCTTACGCGAGGGCGACGGATTTAAGGTCGTTTGCTCACCGTGCAGGCATATATATTTTGCGTCAAACTCTCCTTGGTGTGTTCGCGCAAAGCACGGAGAGGGAATTACAGAGGCAACCTACAAGCCGCTTGATAACGATCTTTACGTCAGAGCCTTCGTTATAGATGACGAGGGAAGGACCGCTTGGAGTAATATAATCTCTCTTGATTGAGCCTGAAATTTTTTGTCGCACTATGTTTTTTACATATTCTTACAATTCATATTGTGCATTATAAACAAATTTTTTTGAATTTGTCAAAAATTATGATATACTATTTACAAATGAGATTTTCTGTGTTATAATAAAATCAAGGATATAGAACGGCGTTTTGTATCCCATAAAAGCACAAGGAGGACTCAATATGAAAGTTAGTATTATCGGCAGACAGATGAACGTTTGGAACGAGATGAAGGATACTATCGACTTGAAACTCAAAAAGCTTGATAAGTATTTCAGCGATGAGTGTACCGCGACAGTTACTCTCAGCTCCAAGCACAATCAGAAATGCCTTGAGATCACCATAAACGCATCGGGAATGATCTTCCGCAGCGAAGTGGAGGATGAGACCTTCAGAAACGCGCTTGATAAGGCGATATATTCTATAGAGAGACAGATAAGAAAGAACAAAACGAGACTCCAGCGCAAGCTCAGACAGGGAGCTTTTGATAACGGAATACTTGAGACGAACGAGGATATAGAGGAAGAGAGGGAATTTACAGTAAGAGAAAAGACCTTCGCCCTCAAGCCGATGTCGACAGAAGAGGCTATAATGCAGATGAACCTGCTTGACCACTCCTTCTTCGTTTTCAAGAATGATAAGACCGGTGACGTTTGCGTTGTATATAAGCGCAACGACGGAGCGTACGGACTTATAAATACAGAAGAACAATAAATAAGATAAAAACCGAAGGGGCTGCCGCATTTGCGGCACCCCTCGGTAAAGTATAGGAGAAAAAATGAAACTACTCATAGCCTACTCGTCAAAGCACGGTACGACTAAAAAATGCGCCGAGATGCTGGCACAAAAGCTTTCCTCGGCAGAGGTGGATATCTGTGACGTGAATAAAGAGACACCCAAGTCTCCCGAGGAATATGACGTTGTCGTTCTCGGAAGCTCTATAAGGTGGGGAAGTGCGTCAAAGAAGATAAAGAGATATGCAAAGGAGCATAAGGATAAACTGAATAATATGCCGAGCGCGGTATTCCTTTGCTGCGGATATCCCGACGAGTTTGAGGAATACGTGAGGGGGCAGTTTGGAAAATATCTTGCTCCAACGTATGATTTTCATTGCTTTGGCGGAGAGCTCAAGCCAAAGCAGGTAAAGGGCTTTGAGCGCCTTATAGTCAGATTTGCAAGACGTTCTATAATCGAGCATGATTTTGAGGATTCAAACTACGAGGGCTCAATCCCTGAGATACTTCCCGAAAGTATATCGATACTTGCGGATACTATACTCAAAAGACGCTGATTTTAAATCTGAAACAAGTATAAATTTGTCGTTTGTTTACAAAATCAAATTGCATAAAGTAGGGGAGTTTTGTTGAAAATAACACCAAAGAAAATCTTGACAAAGCACCTCTTATATGCTATAATATATCGGTAACGCCTGTAAATGACCCACTAGCTCAGACGGTAGAGCACTTGACTTTTAATCAAGGGGTCCGGAGTTCGAGTCTCCGGTGGGTCACCAATGGCGTACCTGCTCGCTATATAAAGCGCGCTTTAGAGTCGCAACATGATTCTATAGCTTGCTTTTGCGGGTAGTCAACGTCAAAAGCCGCCTGAGTGTGATCGTCTGTTCAGTAGAACGGAAGAGATCACAGCTTTATGCGGCGGTTTTTCTTTTTGGGGGATATATCCCCCCTTTTTTTATTATTTTTTTACTTTTTTTGCGCTTGATTCTGTACAAAACGAGTAAAATATGATACAATAAAGTGATAAACTATAAGTTTTTGTATTCAGAGGTGGATCACTATGGATAAAAAGAGATATTCAAATAAAAATAACGGTCGCGTACAGGATCGTAAGTCCTATACAAACGGCGCAAAGGAGAGATATAACAGATACGAGGAGCGTCACGAAGAGGAGCTTCCCGAAAGCGTTGTTGTCGGAAGAAATGCCGTCAGAGAGCTTTTGAAGTCGGGCAGGACTGTTGACAAGCTCTTTGTACAAAGAGGAGAGCGCGAGGGCTCTATAGTGGTTATAGTAGCTGAAGCTATCGAGAAAAAGATCCCCGTGGTCGAGGTTGATAAAGCAAAGCTTGACAAGATGAGTGCGGGCACGCATCATCAGGGCGTTTTGGCTATGGCGGCGGAAAAGGAATACTGCAGCATAGACGATATTTTGGATATAGCGAAGGAGCGCGGAGAAAAACCTCTCATCGTAATATCCGACGGAATATCCGATCCGCATAACCTCGGCGCGCTTATCAGATGCGCGGAGGGTGTTGGAGCTCACGGAATAATCATTCCCAAGAGAAGAGCTGTAGGTCTTACCTCTGTTGTCGCAAAGGCATCGGCGGGCGCCATAGAGCATATGGCTATAGCAAAGGTCTCCAATATTGCAGCCTGCATAGACGAGCTTAAGGAAAAGGGAATTTGGGTATTCTCTGCAGAGGCAGGCGGCGACGCTTATTACGATATAGACTTCAAATGCGCTTGCGCTTTGGTGTTCGGAAGTGAGGGCGACGGAGTTTCAAAGCTCGTTAAGGACAAATCCGATTATATAGTATCTATTCCCATGTACGGAAAAGTAAACTCTTTCAACGTTTCAACCGCCGCAGCGATAATTCTTTCAGAAGCGGCAAAGCAGCACAGAACCTGATAAGATAAAAAATTAAAGGGGATTGCAAATGGACAGAGATAACAGCATAGAGGATATGTTAAAGCGCCTGAGAAGCTCATACGAGGATAAAAAATCCGACGAGCCGTCGGAGGATCCCGAGAGAGACCAATTTACGTATCATATAGACGACGCCTTCCTTGAGGATGCGAAAGAGGCGCACAGCGCACCGATCCCTCTTGCAGAGGAGGAGCTCGACGTCATTGAGGAGATAATAGACAAGGTGGAGAATGAAGAGCTTATCACAGAGCCCATAGAGGACGAGCCCCCGTTTGATCTTGTCGATGATGACGAATACGAGGACGAGTATGACGATGAGCCGCCTTTTGACCTTGAAGACACAGCGTCTTATGAAGAGCCCACAGAGGAAATAGCGGTGGCAGAGGATAACTCTCCCCAAGATACAGAGAACACCGCGTTTTCATTCTTCGACGAGGACGACGGAGCATCATTTGACGAGCTTGAGAGCGCGTCTGAGGATGAGGATATTCCCGAACTTGAGACTGAATCAGCCCCCGAGGAGACATTTATCATCGAGGAGATCGAGGAAGAATATCCCGTGCTTGATGATGAGGATGAGTCAGACGAGGGTGTTTTCGTAGAGGATGAAAACGGAGATATCGTTTTTGTTTCCGCTGACGGAGAGCTTATCGAGGACGAGGATGAGGAAACAGAGGAGCTCGTAGAAGAAGATGTACACGAATATGATGAGGCTTCTGTACCTTTTGAGCTTGCGGAGGAAGAATCACTTGAGGAGATCGTAAGCGAGGATATCGCAGATTATGAGCCTACGAATTTTCAGCTTGATGATACACCCGTTGAGAAGGAAGAGATAAGCGTTCCTTTCAAATTCAAGACCTTGATAACGGGATACGATGCTTCCGAGGAAAAATATGAGAAATATATAGATCAGAGCGTGTCTCGTGATGACCTCGAGGCGATAGAGGATGAGGTGTTCATCGAGACGCAGGAAGCTGAAAAGACAGAGGAAGATACCATAGACCTCGGAGAATATTTCAGCGCAAACGACGGTCAGCTCGCAATGTTTGAGGATACCGCGGCTGATGGCGAGGAAGGTGACGATACACTTGCGGCTTCCTCAACGACCTCTCTTGGAGAGGATCAGATAAAGATGGATCTTGACGACGCGGAGCTTCGTCAGAAGAGAGTTGTCTCAGACGCGCCAATCTCCGAGCTTGACGATAGTGTTATCGCACTTATGCTTGAGCTTGAAGGTAGAGATTTTGTTGAGGCATCTGTGGGTGGTGCAGGTGTGGAGCGCTTTACACAGGACAGCTACAAGTCTGCGAAAGAGCGCGTAGAGGCGGCAGAGGCATTTGCCTTTGACGGAGCTGAGTATGAGACGTACGAGCAGACGGAGGAGATCTTTGATTCCTACGCGAAGGAAAAAATGCTTACTCTTATGAGAGTTATAGGATGCGGATTTTTTGCCATTCTGGTGACCATTCTTGAACTTTTCAGATTTGTAGGTATAGGTTTTGAGGGCTTTTTGGATTACACCACGTATCCTGTAGTTTATAGCTTTGTAACGATACAGCTCTTGATCCTTTCGGCAATCTTTGCTTGGCGAGAGCTCCTTGGCGGATTTAAGCACGCGTTTACCTACAACGTGGGTAACTGGTCATCGGTGAGCATAGTTTTTGCATTTACTATGATCTACGATATCCCGATGGCATTTATAAGAACAGATAACAGAGCCTATAGCTTTTGCACTGTTTCAGCACTTTATATACTTTTCGGACTTATCACGGAGTATATGGCGGTCAGCAGAGAGCAGAAGAGCTTTAGAATATACGCGTCTGAAAAGAATAAGTTTACCTTCAACACAGATCCTCGCCATATGAAAACAGCGGAGAAGATGTACCGCGGCGGAGTATCCGAGGAGAGTAAGATATTTGAGCCCGTAGATATAAAGTTTCCGAGTGGATATTTTTCTGCTGTCAACTCTAAAAAGCAGAGCGAGAGTGCGCTTCGCGCTTCCGGTAGTATCATTATAGCCCTGAGTGTGCTGATACTTGTTTTGAACGTTATAATGGGAAGCGGCGCGGACATTGCTTTTGGAATGTTTATGATATCAATAGCTGCCCTTGCTCCCATAGCGGCATTTGCCTATCATACTTTCCCAATCTACAAGCTCTCCTCAAAGCTTTATGAGCGAGAGATTGCCGTTGCGGGCGAGGTAATGGCTAAAAAATATGCCGAATGCGACTATATCGTTTTCAAGGATATGCACCTTTTCAAGCGTGCAAAGCCGCAGAATAACGGTATATCATTCTACGATGAGGCGAAATCAGACCTTATTGTGGAATATCTCGACGCGCTTTACTCGACTATCGGCGGTCCTATGAAGGAGATCTTTGGCGGTGCGGGTGATAGCTTGCATTCTGTTAAGCTCAGAAGAGTTGCAAAGGACGGAATCGAGGCGGTAATAGACGCAAAGCACAGCGTACTTCTCGGCAATGTAGAATTTATGCAGAGATACGGCGTAAGCTTCGGAGAAATGGCACCCAAGAAAAAGGCTGAGGGAATACTCGGCTTCGCTATCGACGGTAGTCCTGCGGCAAAGCTTTGTCTTCGTTATCAGACAGAGCCGCTCTTTGAGAAGATAGCAGAGCGACTCGCAGAAGAGGGAATACAGTGTGTGATCGAGACCTACGATCCCGTCATCGGTGGAAAGTACGTTGCGGAGTGCCGCGACCAGTACGCGCCCGTGGTAAACGTTATACATAAGAACTCCGCCGATTTTTACTCGAACCCCACCACATATAGAAACGAGGATACGGGAATAGTGGTATGCTCCTCAAGATTTAAGCTTGCGGAGGGAGTTATCTGGTGTAAGAGAGTTACGCGGATACTCAAGCTCTGCTCAATATTCCAGTTCGTTATGTATGCTCTTGCTTTGGCGGGCGTTGTTCTGACCACGGTGTTTGGCATCTTTGAGTATGTAAATCAGTACACAGTATTGCTCTTGCAGGTGATAAGTATGCTGCCGACGATCATAGCGACCGTGCTCGGCTTCCCGAACAAAGACTATTTTTCAACAGAAACACAGGATAATCATTAAGGAAAAAGAAAAATGAATACAGCGATAAGCACGATACTTAAATCCGTCTCAAAGCCCGGTAGATACTCGGGCGGAGAGTACGGTCAGATAATCAAGGATAAAAGCAAGGTAAAGGCAAGATTTGCCTTCTGTTTCCCAGATACCTACGAGATAGGAATGTCAAATCTCGGTATGAGAATACTTTACGGAGTTCTCAACAGAGAAGAGGACATCTGGTGCGAGCGAGTTTATAATCCGTGGGTCGATATGCAGGAAAAGATGAAGGAATATGATCTTCCTCTCACCGCCTGCGAGAGCGGGGATAAGCTCACTGAGTTTGATATGATAGGCTTTACTCTCCAGTATGAGATGAGCTATACAAACGTTCTCAATATGCTCGATCTGGCAAAGATACCGCTCAGAGCATCAGACAGAGATGACTCTATGCCCATAATCATAGGCGGCGGTCCTTGTGCCTATAACCCCGAGCCTGTTGCGGACTTTTTCGACCTTTTCAATATCGGAGAGGGAGAGGAGATGCTCCCCGAGCTTTGCCGACTCTACATAAAGATGATGGACGAGGGAAGATACACCAAAGCGGCTTATCTTTGTGAGGCGGCAAGCACTATCGAGGGTATATTCG
>JAZOLL010000009.1:0-9105 GCA_045653105.1 Eubacteriales bacterium | reverse complement strand
CGCGCGAAGCAGCTGTGCCCCAGCCAACGCAAAAATCGGCACAGGGATTCTTCTTGTCTTTGGCGCCGCACCGCCATTCCAAAATTGAGGTTGTGTGCCGCCAAAGCCTTCGGTCACCGGTCAAAAACAACACACCGTGTTGTTTTTTCACTGCTTCGAATCCCCGCCCCCCAGCCTAAAATAAAAAAACAAAGGACACCGATTGGTGCCCTTTCTTTTTTTGGCTGGGGCACAGGGATTCGAACCCCGGAAATGTCAGAGTCAGAGTCTGATGCCTTACCGCTTGGCGATGCCCCAATATTAACAAGCAAGGGGTATTATAACAGAAAAAATCTCCTTTGTCAAGAACTTTTTTCAATATTTTTTATTTTTTTCCTGATACTCGCTTTTTTCCTCTTTTCCCTCCTCATTTTCACGGGTGCTCGCATCAAGCCCTCTCTCAAATCCCATCTATGCTTTTCCGAAAACAAGCTCTCCCACTCTTCTCTGCCCTGCGCGCATTTTACCTTGAGCTGTACCACGAGCTCTCTATCGTCGCGCGTCCTCTCCGTTGCCTCAAAGCTATATCGCGCGGTGCGGCATCCCCTATTTTTATACACGTCAAGAGTTGCAAAGCTTCCCTCACACCATGCCTCGCATTCGGCGGCAAGCTCTCGGTAAAAATCCGATATCCCCTGCTCCGCCTCCAAGACAACAGAGGAAAAAACCGCAGTTTCATTTCCGCCTACGACAAAACGGCGACTGTATTTCGTATCCATATATCGCCCTCCTTGGAAGTTACAATATATTATATACCGAATACAGCCGCCGTATTCACATCAATTCATTACCGTAGCGTCAAGCGTGAACATTCGCTTGACCGTTTCAAGTATCTCTGGAGATTCACAAAGTCCGGGATCTCTCGCTATGAGCTCCCTTGCCGCGCCAAATGCCCCGCTGAGGAGTCCCGTATCGTCGCAAAGCTGTGCGAGCTTGAATCTCACGCCGCCGCTCTGGCGGATATCCTCGTTCGCGCCCCCCGCGAGAAAGTCTCCGGGGCCTCGCATCTCAAGGTCGCGCTCCGCGATGTTATATCCGTCATAGGTACGACACATGGTTTCAAGTCTATCCTTCGCATTGCCCTCGGTAGCGTCTGACACGAGCACACAGTAGGATTTTCTCGCGCCTCGTCCAACTCGTCCTCTGAGCTGATGGAGCTGAGACAGACCAAAGCGCTCCGCATTTTCAACTATCATAAGACAAGCGTTCGGCACGTTGACTCCGACCTCGATAACGGTGGTAGAGACAAGTATATCCACCTCGCCCTCGGCAAATCGGCGCATAACGTCCTCTTTTTCTGCCGATTTCATTCGTCCGTGCATATATTCAACGCGAAGATGCGCAAATCGCTCTCTCATATACTCCGAGAACTGCACCGCGCTCTTGAGCTTCGGCTTTTGGCGGATAACTCCGTCCTCACCGATATCCTCAAGCGACACCTCGCCGCCGTCCTCCTCGCTTTCTTCCACCGCAGGACAAACGACATAGACCTGACCTCCCCCTGCGACCTGCTTTTCGATAAAGGCATTCAGCCTCTCACGATAGCTCTCGTCAACAGAGAACGTATCAACCCTCTGTCTGCCCTTTGGCATCTCGTCGATAAGCGAGAGGTCAAGGTCGCCGTATATCGTGAGCGCCATCGTTCTCGGTATCGGCGTTGCGCTCATTACGAGCATGTGACATCTCTTGTTTTTCTCGGAGAGCTGTGAGCGCTGGTTTACACCGAAGCGGTGCTGCTCGTCTGTCACGACGAGCGCAAGCTCTGAAAACTCAACCCCCTCTGAAAGAAGCGCCTGAGTTCCGATAACAACGTCTATTCTGTCCTCACCGCGAGGCGCGGTAAGTGATTCATATATCTTCTTTTTCTTTGCCTTTGTGACCGACGAGGTGAGCAGCTCACAGCGAATGCCGAGCCTCTCGAAAAGCGGGGATAGGTCTGCATAGTGCTGCATCGCGAGTATCTCTGTGGGCACCATAAGCGCCGCCTGTCCGCCGTTTTTCACAGCGATATACATCGCTGCCGCCGCGCAGATGGTCTTACCCGAGCCAACGTCGCCTATCACTATCCTGCTCATCGCGCTCTCACGCGACATATCCGCTCTTATATCCGCTATAGTGCGCGCCTGAGCGCCCGTGAGCGCGTAAGGGAGCATAGCGAGAAGATCGGACACATCCCCATCGGGACAGGGATAGGCAAGATTTGTCTTTGCCTTTACCTTGGTCATAGAGAGTCCGAGCGCAAAGGTGAAGAACTCGTCGAATATCAGCCTCTTTTTCGCCGCCGCGAGCGAGACGTAATTGTCGGGCATATGAATATTTCTGATCGCGTAAGGAAGCGTGCAAAGCGAGTTCGCGATGCGGATATCCTCGGGCAGTGGGTCCTTTACAGTGCTTGTGTTAAAGCTCTGAAACACCGTGGAGATATCCTTTGATATCTGCTTTTGAGTGAGCGATTCGCCGAGCGGATATATGGGTGTGAGGGGAGGAAGTGGCGGATCCTCGCGGTATGCTTCATAGATGGGCGAGGACATTGCATACCCCTTTTTGCCCTTTCGCTCGACCTTTCCGTAAAAGCGGAATTCAGAACCAACGACAAATACGTTTTTGAGGAAATTCTGGTTAAAATAGGTGATCTCGCAAACACCACTCTCGTCAAACGCGCGGAATTTCAAAAGCGAGAGCCTGCCCTTCAGCTGTGCCACCTTTGGCTCTGTCGCGACAGTCAAAAGGAGCGCGCTCTTATCCTCGGGCAGAGTGTCTGAGAGGAGCTTTATATCCCCCCTGTTTTCATATCTTTTGGGGTAATGGAGCAAAAGATCCCCGACGCTGCTCACACCGAGCTTCGCATATGCAGCGGCACGGACAGCGCCCACTCCGTAGAGTGATTTTATATTCGTTTGCATATTCAAGGACACTCTCCTCACCTCCCGAAAATCATTACTTTTATTATACACCCGCCCCGATAATATGTCAAGAAATACCTAAAGACAGAAAAAATATCCCGAAAGTGTGGAAAATATTTGCGGCGTGCCATTTTTTGTATTGACAATTTATAAATAATGTTGTATAATGTTCTGTGTCAAGATAAATTTTTGGAGGTTTCCTATGAAAAGAATTTTAGCTATAATGCTTGTTGTTATACTTCTCATCTCCATGGTTGCTTGTGGAAAGAACCCCACAGGTCTTACAGAGGAAGATGACGGAGACACCAATACAGTTGTAAATCGCGTATATCAGGCAGAGGGTAGCACCGACAAATTCGAGTACGCTGTAAACGAAAAAGACGGTAACTATGAGATAACCTCTTTCTCCTCTACAAATTCCGCTCTCCACACAGTAACAATTCCCGCAGAGATCGGTGGTATCCCAGTAACAGCGATCGCTGACGAGGCTTTCAAGGCTGTTAACAATATGAATGCAGTTGTTATCCCCACATCCGTAAAGCAGATCGGCGTTGCCGCTTTCTACGGCTGTAAGTACCTCGCTACAGTTACCCTTCCCGACTCTGTTACAGAGATCGGCAAGAGTGCGTTTGAGGGTTGTACATCTCTCACCTCCGTGACTCTTTCAAACTCTATCAAAGAGATCGCTTCCGGCGCGTTTGCTCTTTGCACCGCTCTTGAGTCTGTAAGCTTTACAGAGTCTGTTGAGATAATAAGCGAAGGCGCGTTTATGGGATGCACGGCGCTTACCACTGTTGATTTCTCCGCTTCTGTAAAAGAGATAAAGGATACCGCGTTCTACGGCTGTACCGCTCTCGAGTCGGTTGAGATCCCCGCAACAGTTCTTACCTTTGGAAAGTACGTTTTCCATGCAGGTCATGAAGATTTCACTGTCGTTGCTCCCGCAAACACCGTTGCTTCCGCATACGCTGCAGCTAACGGCTACAACGTAGAGCTTCCCGCTGACGCTGAATGATTCGATTTTAACTTAATACATAAAAAGCAGAGAACGAATTTCGTTCTCTGCTTTTGTTTTTCTTATAAAGTTAAAACGGGTCATTGACCGCAGGGTCTCTGACGGGATCGCCTTCAGCTCCGCCGCTCCCCTTCGTCGTGGTTGTAGTGGTCGTTGTCGTTGTCGTTGTGGAGCTGTCACCCTTGCTGTCGTCCTTTTCGCCGTCCTTAACGCAAGCCACAAGAGAGATGATCAAAATGAGCACAAGTGCAAGCGCAATTATTTTTTTCATATTTTTCTCCTCATTTAATATAATACAACGTTTTTCATATCACGTTATTATAATTATACCCTATTTTCACAAATAATGTGTACAAAATAAAATTTAAAAAGTTCACTTTTCAACTCTCTTTTCAAAAGCGCGCGCATATCTTTGTACATATGGCGATTTTCATTGTACAAATTTTGATTTACGACGATCTGAATAGCAGAATCAAAACCGATCTTTGATGTTTTTTGGGTTTTGTTTCTGCTTTTTTCTTTTTTGTCTTTGTTTTTTGTCAAACCAGACATAAAACAAAAAGATACAAAGAAATAAAAGAAAAACTATTGACAAGAACACAGATTTATGATATAGTTTACATAGGAAAGTAGCCGTGTTTTGGGAGTTTTGCGAGATCTTGGCAACAATCAACAACAAACAACACGCATCTTACTTACATCAACAAACAAAAACAACATTTTTGTTTGAGATACCAACAAAACACCACACGAAAAAACAAGATTTTTTCGTTTTTTCAAAAAAATTTAGCAAAGAAAAGGATGAGTCTTATGAAGTTCTACACAGAACCAATAAAAAAATCCCCGAGAATCGACAGGTTGGTTTCCGCGCTCTATGAAAAGATGCCCGAGATCGAGGCAGACAGAGCCGTCCTTCTGACCGAGTCCTACAGACAGACAGAAGGAGAACCGATCATCACTCGCAGGGCAAAGGCATTCGCGCATATCCTCGACAACATTCCGATAACGATACGCGACGATGAGCTCATCGTCGGCTCGGCAACAAAGGCCCCCAGAGGCTGTCAGGTCTTCCCCGAGTACTCGTTCGAGTGGCTTGAGGCTGAGTTCGACACAGTCGAGCACAGAACCGCGGATCCCTTCTACATATCCGAGGAAACAAAGAGAACGCTCTCCGACGTATATAAATATTGGAAAGGAAAGACCACAAGCGAGCTTGCCCTCTCCTATATGTCGGAAGAAGCAAAGATGGCGATCGACCACTGCATCTTCACCCCCGGCAACTACTTCTACAACGGAATCGGACACCTCACGGTTGACTACGCGAAGGTCCTTGCCGTTGGATATTCGGGAATCATAAAGGAAGCAAAGGACGCTCTCTCCACTATCAGTCAGGGAGACGCGGACTACGCAAAGAGATCTCACTTTTTGAGAGCTGTAATAATCAGCTGCGAGGCGGCGATAAGATACGCAAGAAGATATGCCGCCCTTGCCGAGACAATGGCAAAGACAACAGCTGACATGAGACGTCGCCGTGAGCTTGAGGATATCGCATCAGCTTGCCGCAACGTTCCCGAGTTTGGAGCGACCTCCTTCAGAGAGGCTTGTCAGTCCTTCTGGTTCGTACAGATGCTCCTCCAGACAGAGTCGAGCGGACACTCGATCTCCCCCGGAAGATTTGACCAGTATATGTATCCTTATTATAAGAAGGATCTCGACAGCGGAAAGCTCTCCCGCGAGGACGCGCAGGAGCTTATGGACTGTATCTGGGTCAAGCTCAACGACCTCAACAAGTGCAGAGACGCGGCATCCGCCGAGGGCTTCGCAGGCTACAGCCTCTTCCAGAACCTCATAGCAGGCGGTCAGGATAAATACGGACGCGACGCGACAAACGACCTCTCGTTCATGTCGATCACCGCTACCGAGCACGTTTTCCTCCCCCAGCCCTCCTTCTCGGTAAGAGTCTGGAACGGAACACCTCACGAGTTCCTCATAAGAGCCGCAGAGCTCACAAGAACGGGAATCGGTCTCCCCGCTTACTACAACGACGAAGTAATAATCCCCGCGCTCCAGAACAGAGGACTTACTCTTGAGGACGCGAGAGATTACAATATAATCGGATGCGTTGAGCCGCAGAAAGCCGCAAAGACAGACGGTTGGCACGACGCAGCGTTCTTCAACATGTGCCGCCCGCTCGAGCTTGTGTTCTCGAGAGGCGTTGACAAGGGAGTGCAGATCGGTCCGAGGACCGCTGACGTAGCTTCGATGAGCACATACGAAGAATTTGAAAATGCTTACAGAGAGCAGATGAACTACTTCATCTCGCTTCTCGTAAATGCCGACAACGCGATAGACGTTGCACACGGCGAGCGTTGCCCCCTCCCCTTCCAGTCCTGCATGGTTGAGGACTGCATCGGCAGAGGAATAAGTCTCCAGGAGGGCGGCGCGATATACAACTTCACAGGTCCTCAGGGATTTGGAATCGCAAACGTTGCCGACGCGATGTACGCGATAAAGAAGCTTGTATTCGAACAGAAGAAATACACCCTTGAGTTCTGGCGCGAGGCACTTGAGGCTAACTACGGCGAGGATATGGATTCCGGTATGGCTGAAAAGCTTACGCGCCAGGTGGTCGAGTCAGTCGTGCGCGCAGGCAAGGAGATAAGTGAGGAGGATATCAAGACGATATACCTCACGGTAAAGAAAAACAGATCCGATGATGCAGCTAAAGCAAAATACGCGCAGCTGCTCAAGGATATCGCGGGCGTTGCAAAATTCGGTAATGACAACGATGATGTTGACGCCTTCGCAAGAGAGATGGCTTACACCTACACAAAGCCGCTCGAAACATACAAGAATCCCCGCGGCGGTACTTATCAGGCAGGACTTTATCCGGTATCTGCAAATGTTCCGCTCGGAGCACAGACAGGTGCGACTCCCGACGGACGTCTCGCATTCACCCCCGTGGCAGACGGCGTGTCTCCCTCGGCAGGTAAGGACACCAAGGGCCCGACCGCATCCGCAAACTCCGTCTCAAAGCTCGACCATTACATCGCGTCGAACGGTACACTCTTCAATATGAAGTTCCACCCCTCCGCGCTTGAGGGAATAAGCGGACTTGAGAGCTTTGTGGCTCTTATCCGCGGATACTTCGATCAGAAGGGCAGCCACGTACAGTTCAACGTAGTCAGCCGCGAGACACTGCGCGACGCGCAGAAGAATCCCGAGAAGTACAAATCTCTCGTGGTTCGAGTTGCAGGATATTCGGCACGCTTCACTACACTCTCCAAGAGCTTGCAGGAAGACATCATCAACAGAACCGAACAGCAAGGCTTCTGAGATGAGCAAGACACAGAAAAGAGGTGATAGAGAAGATGGACGATTCCAAGCTTTTGACTAAAGGACGAATATTCAACATCCAGCGCTTTTCTATCCACGACGGCCCCGGAGTGAGAACGATAGTATTCCTCAAGGGATGCCCCCTCAGATGCAGGTGGTGCTGCAATCCCGAATCTCACAACTGGGAGATCGAGAAGATAACGATCGCGGGAGTAGAAAAGACAGCGGGGCGGGACGTAACAGTCGCCGAGGTCCTCGAGGAGATCAAAAAAGACCGCGTTTACTACAGCCGATCGATCGGCGGCGGGGTTACTCTCTCGGGCGGCGAGTGCCTCTGGCAGCCCGACTTTGCGGCGGCTCTTCTCGAAGCGGCAAAATCGATCGGTATCTCGACAGCGATAGAGACCACGGCGTTCGCAAAGCGAGAGGTGCTTGACAAGGTCCTCCCGTTTGTTGATACAGTCCTTATGGACATAAAGCATATGAACTCGGAAAAGCACAAGGAGTTCACAACGCAGCCAAATGAGCTTATCCTTGAAAACGCAAGATATATCGCAAAGAAAGTTCCGCGACTGATAATCAGAGTGCCGGTGATACCGACCTTCAACGATACAGAAGCGGAGATCCGGGCTATCGCGGAATTCGCAAAGAGCCTTGACGGTGTGAGCGAGCTTCACCTGCTCCCCTATCACAGAATAGGATCGGATAAATACGCAGGGCTCGGCAGACCTTACACGATGTCACATATATCCCCGCCGGACAAGGAAAATATGCTCTCGCTGCTTGAGTGCGTAAATAAGACCGGCCTTAAGGGTCAGATAGGAGGTTAACGAGATATGGCGGATTACACAGAGAAGCAAAGAATAATTCAAGAGCTTGTCCCGGGTAAACAGATAACACTCGCGCATATAATCGCGAACCCCGACGAGATCCTCTACAAAAAGCTCGGCCTTGATCCCGCGATGGAATATTCAAGATCCGCGATCGGGATACTCACAGTCAGCCCCGCCGAAACAGCGATAATCGCAAGCGACATCGCAATAAAGGCATCGGGCGCACAGCTCGGGTTTGTTGACCGCTTCAGCGGAACGGTGATAATCACGGGAACTTTTTCCGAGGTTGACGCGTCACTCAGAGCCGTAACGCAGTATGCGGAAGAAACACTTGGTTTTACGGTATGCAAGATAACCAAGACCTGAAAATGAAAAAAACTCTCCTCGTGGGCAGACACGGCGCAGGTAAGACAACTCTTACACAGGCGCTTCGGGGCGAGGAGATACGCTATGAAAAAACACAGTATATGCTCTATGGGGATTGGCTGATAGACTCCCCGGGCGAGTACGCCGAGGTCCACGGATACGGCGCAGCCCTTGCGGTCTATTCCTACGAGGCAGACGTCGTGGCGCTGGTACTCTCCGCCGACGATGACTACTCGCTCTTCCCTCCCTGCTGTGCTTCAATGATCAACAGAGACGTGATCGGCATCGTGACAAAGACCGACAAGGAGTCTCCCGAAAGAGCAGAAAATTGGCTGCGACTTGCGGGATGCAAGAGAATATTTCACGTCGATTCCCACACAGGAGACGGTGTGGAAGAACTGAAGGCTTATCTGCGAAAGCAGAGCTGATATAAAAAAGTAATTAAATTAAAAACCACAATAAAAAAGGAGATCAAAAAATGGTTAACGAGTATGCAATCAAAAAAGAAATTTGTGAGATCGGTAAGCGCATCTACGACAAGGGAATGGTAGCTTCCAACGACGGTAATATCTCCGTCAAGCTCAACGACAACGAGTTCCTCTGCACACCTACA
>JAZOLL010000008.1:0-4526 GCA_045653105.1 Eubacteriales bacterium | reverse complement strand
ATCCGTTGGGGTGGTTACCTGTGGATACAGCGTACTGCTCTGCAGGGAGACCGAAGGAGTCGTATCCCATGGGGTGAAGCACGTTATAGCCCTGCATTCTCTTCATTCTGGATACTATATCTGTCGCTGTATATCCCTCGGGATGTCCCGCGTGAAGTCCGACACCAGACGGGTACGGGAACATATCAAGCACGTAGTATTTGGGCTTTGAGAAGTCCCAGAGATCTGTTTTAAAGGTCTCGTTTGACTCCCAATACTCCTGCCACTTTTTTTCTATTTGAGCGTGATCGTATCTCATTTTTTACTCCAAGCCTTTCAATCAAATTAGTCTTCTGTGGAAACAGCTATCGCAGAGGAATCGCCGTAAAGCTTATCGAGGTTATAAAACTCTCTTGCCTCTCTGCTGAAAACGTGAACTATTATATTGCTGTAATCCATCAGTATCCAGGAATTGTTGTCTTTTCCCTCTATGTTATAGGGAGTTACTCCCCTTCGCTCGAGCTGATATTCAACCTCGCCCACAAGTCCCTTTACCTGTGTACTGGAGTTACCCGTGCAGAGCACGAAATACTCCGCGATGACGGTCTTCTCCTCAACGTGTATTATCTTTACGTCCTTGCCCTTCTTTGCGTCAAGAACCGCAGCTATTGCCTCTGCTATCTCAAGTGCTGTTGCTCCCTCAAGAGACGGAAGCTCTTTTGTGATCTCTTCGTTCATTTTTTGATTCCTTTCAATAAACGTTACAATAATATATTTTAGTCCATACAGACCGATTTGTCAATAAAATTCAATGTTTTTCTATCTTTATTCCGTTTTTGCTTATATCAGACACGTTTGATACGTCATAAGGGATAAAAGATGTGTATATCCGTGAAAAGCTCTCAGCGCTCTCATAAAAGAACGCGCCTCGATCATCAAATCCGCGATTTTCTGTGTCAGCTCCAAGATATACGGAAAGCTGTTCCTTTGCCGCGGGCTTCGACATAACAAAAAACCACGCACCGCTTGCCTCTGACCTTATGTCCTCACCCGCAAGCGTGAGCATATTTATATTCTCCGCGTCTATCGAGAGTGCCGTCACCGCCAAGGATATCGCGTCAGTCAGCTTTATGTTTGTGTCTATCTCCCCCATAAGAGACGTCGCTATCCGCATAAGACGAAATCCGCTGACGTTCTCTTTCACTTTATTGAAAAACGCCGACATAAAAAGCTTTTGCGCGTCAATCCTGCCAAGGTCTCCCCGGAGGTAACCAAATCTGTATCTCACAAACTGCTCTGCCTGCTCGCCGTTCAACGTTTGTCTACCAGCAGGAAGCGAAATGTGCAGATCTTGCGCGGAGTCCCTATACTCCATATCAAACGGAAGATCGACCTCAACACCGCCGATCATATCAACCACCTTTGCAAAGCTGTCAAGATCAAAGAGCACGTATCCCTCAATATCTAAGGATAAGCTCTCCGACAAAAAGTCGCATACCATCTCGGGTGAGCCGAGTATCTTTGAAGCACCGTTTATCTTTCGGTACCCCGATTCGGTATATTCAGCGTAGGTATCCCTCGGTATCTGCAATATATCAAGCCTTTTCCCATCGCTATCAAGTGAGACGAGCATCATAACGTCGGTAAGCCCCGATGCCCTATCCTCACCAAGCAGCAAAAAGTTGCGCCTTTGTGGAGATATGCTTCTATCTTCAAACGCAGGTCTATCGGAAGGCTTGTCCGTTTTCGATATGCTCATAACGAGCAACACCACCACGGTAAGCATCGCCACCGATAAAAGCAAAATCATTATCCAAGGGAAAGCACTTATTTTTTCTTTTTGTGATCTTCTCATTTATGACCTCTTACTTATCAAATTTTTATGATATGTAAGAGATCAAACGATCAAAAAATCAACCTCTTCGCTTAATGCAGAGGATCGCGAGCTCGTTTCTCGCGCCTATCGTCTCCTCGCTTATCGGTGCGCGTTTTTCTATAAGTCCGTTTATCGTCATATCGAAGGAGATAAGCAAGGTTTCGTCAAGATGAGCAAGTCTTTTCTCTTCTGACATTACCTCAAGCTCCACTCCAAAGAAATGATTTCGAAGCTCCACACAGTCATCGAACTTGCGGGACATATCTATGTAGTCCGCAAGGTATATCAGCTTTTCTGTGAGCGTCATTCCAACCCTCCCCGTGGTGTGCCATCTGACCGCGCTTACCACTTCGGGGGTTGCGAAGTCGGGATGCTTTTCGGGAATGAGTGCCGCAGCAGTTCTCGCGTGGAGCGTCTTTGCCGCATACACGTCCTGCTCTGTGAGAGGTATATTATACTCCGCACAGATCTTCAAATGAAGATTTGTGGAATACTCCTTTGTAATATCGTGAAGCAGTGCCGCCGCGCGAAGCGTGTTCAGCTTGTCGGGCGCATATATCCTGCCGAGGCGCTCCGCCATCTTTTCAACCTCAAGTGTGTGAAAAAGGCGCTTTGAGGATATCTCTCCTCTCTCCGCCTGCTCTTTGAGAGTATTTCGGAGCTCGTCGAGCTTCTCTTCGGTTATAACGCGGTCCTCACACATAAAGTCCACGCTCCTTTATATATTTCTCAACTGCGGGAGGAACTATGTGAGATATGCTCTTGCCCTCAGAGACGAGACGTCTTATCTCTGTAGAGGACACCTCTATAGGATCTGTCAGGATTCGTCTGAACATAACTCCGTGTTTATTATAATACTCAGTTATTTTTTCGATTATTCTGTTTTCGAGTATCTTGTCGCGCTCGCGTCTGACGTAGGTAGGATAGCACATTTTGAGAATATCCTCATACCTGTACCATCTGTCAAAGCTGAGCACCATATCGGTGCCGCAAAGCAAAAACAGCTTTTTGTCATCGCTGTGGAGCGCGGCGAGCGTATCATAGGTATAGCTTTTTCCGCCTCTCCTTATCTCCATGTCGCTGACTATAACCCCGTCCATACCAGAAAACGCAAGCTCACACATGCGAAGTCGGTGATAGGGGTCGTCAGATTCATCCACGCTCTTGTGCGGAGGAAGATATGTGGGGATAACGTACATATAGTCGAGCTTCATCTGCTTCATAAAGGCCGCCGCAGACTCCACGTGGCCGTTATGCACGGGAGCAAACGTGCCGCCGTAGATTCCAACTCTCAATTTATCGTCAAGCATATATTTACCTCTCGGTATCTTTTATTTTAAAGCTCGATTCTCTTATTCTTCTCGGACTCACGATAGAGAATTATCTTTCTTCCTATTACTCCTGCGACCTCAGCGCCAAGTGCCTCGGCAAGCTCGTCAGCCGCCTCTCTTGCGGTGTATCCGCAATTTTCAAGGACGGAAAGCTTTATAAGCTCTCTTGCCTCAAGAGCGTCGGAAACAGTCTTTATAAGATTTTCTCCGATTCCGCCCTTACCTATCTGCATTATCGTAGGCTCGGAGTTAGCGAGCGAACGAAGATAGGCTCTCTGTTTTGATGTTATCATTTTATTTTCTGCCTTTCAAATTATATCCTATCGCGAAGCGCCTCTGCCAAAAGATTTATCGCAACGCTACGGTGAGATACCTTGTTTTTTTCCTCTGCGGTGAGCTCACCAAATGTCTTGTCAAGAGGCGGGAAGTAAAAGAGCGGATCATATCCAAAGCCACCCTGCCCTCTGTAATCCTGAAGTATCTCTCCCTCTGCCGTACCGAGCACGCATATAGGCTCACTGCCGTCAGGGAAAACGCAGGCGATAGCCGAGACGAATCTCGCGCTTCTGTCTGCCGCACCCTCAAGATTTTTGAGGAGCAGCTCATTGTTTGCCGCATCGTCGCCATGCTCACCTGAATATCTTGCGGAGTATATACCCGGCGCGCCGCCGAGCGCATCAACCACAAGTCCGGAGTCATCTCCAACTCCGATATATCCGCTCTTTGCCGCGGCACCCGCCTTTATGAGCGCGTTCTCGGAAAAGCTCTCGCCATTCTCCTCTATCTCGCCGTAGATCCCTACGTCGTCGAGCGAGAGTATCTCGATACCCTCAATGTACTCGCCAAGGAGTGTCTGGAGCTCCTTTATTTTTTTCTTATTTCTTGATGCCAGAACTATCTTCATTATTCTACACCTCAGCTAAAGAGCGCATCGACAAAGTCCTTTGCGACGAACTCCTGCATATCGTCTATCTTCTCGCCAACGCCTATAAACTTGACGGGAATATTCAGCTCGCGCTTGATAGAGATGACGATACCTCCCTTGGCTGTACCGTCGAGCTTGTTAAGAACAAGACCCGTGATCTCTGCCGCGTTCTTAAACTCCTTCGCCTGAAGTATTGCGTTCTGTCCCGTTGTAGCGTCGAGCACCAAAAGGTTCTCGCGCTTTGCGTCGGGAAGCTCGCGATCGATCACTCTGTTTATCTTTGCAAGCTCGTTCATAAGGTTCTTCTTATTGTGAAGTCTGCCTGCGGTATCGATTATCAGAACGTCAGCGTGCTTGCTCTTTGCATATCCTATAGCGTCGTAAACGACAGCCGCGGGATCACTGCCCTCGCTCT
>JAZOLL010000007.1:0-29045 GCA_045653105.1 Eubacteriales bacterium | reverse complement strand
AATTAGTCCCGCTTGAGCGGGGTGTACGTAATAGATGCATGGCTGGCAGGCCAACAAAAAGCGCACTTGTGCGCAGCCAGTAATATTAGGGCTATGCCCGAAACTGAAATACCCCCCGTTTTACGGGGGGATATTTATTTTTTAATTCATTCTGCGAACCGGGGTGTCGCTCGGCTTGCCGCGCTTATATTTCTCGATAACGCCGTCAACCTCGCGGGGTGTTTCGGTGGAGAAGATAAAGTGTCTCATAGAGATACCGGCACCTTTGAGAGCGCTTTCCTTGTCCGCCATAAAGGTGGGCAGGGAATTGAGTATCAAGGAGCGGTGCTCCCACTCGCGAAGCACGGGGAAGGAAACTCCGCGTCTGTCGGTCAGCTTTACCGCTCCCGCGTGACAGCTCTTGCAGTCCGCAAGTTCGCGGCCTACGCACTTTTCCGTGACCATAAGGGGAAGTCTGCCGTAAACTATCGCCGCACTCTCGCCGCCGATGTCACGAACTCTCGCGAGGGTCAGCTCGGGGGAGAGGACAACGTCAGAAAATCCGAGCGCTTCAAGCTCTGCCACAGAGTCGTTGTTCGACGCGTTGAGGCGCATATCGCCGTGAAGCTCAAATCCAAACTCGCGAGCGAGCGAGATGTGACCTATATTTCCAACAAGCGCGTGGCGCGCACCAAGCTCCGCCGCGCGGCGGCAAAGGGTACGGGCTTTATCAAGCTGTGAATCAAAGATCACCGCGGGGAAGAGCACTCCGTCAGTCGAGCCGTCAAAGGATTCAAGCGGCTGATAGATTATATCGAAAAATTCTCTTGCCGCATCGGTAATAGCGGCAGGATCATAAAAGAGCGCGGTTTTTTTCTCTCTTCTCTTGCCATGGGGCTTTGCGCGAGAGGGAAGCGCGCCCACGCATCGGGGCGTCTCGTCGCGCTTTGTAAGCTCGTCTGTGAGCGAGCGGCGCAGGGCATTGAGCTTTGATACGGGGAGCATAAGTCCCTCGTCAAGCTCTGCTGAAAAATCGGTGACCTCAAAGGGCGTGCCGCCGAACTTTGTGAGGCTCTTTTTAAGCGCCGCCTCGTCAAAGGGCGCGGTCTTTGCCTCCTCGGGGATATCTCCCGTAACGGTTATCCCGTCGGGATACGCTGTGAGCGATACTGCCTCGCCTCGCAAAAATTTCGCGTGGAGCGAGATCGGTATTTTTCTTTTTATGCCCGTAAAGGGAGTGAGCTCGCGGGAGATACGCTTGTCCTCCTCGGAGCGAACACCGAGCATGTTCGAGCCTATCCTTCCCTCGTAATAGCCGTCTGTGTATCCGCCGCGAGAGAAGATGCGCGCAAGCTCCTCAAGCTCGTGCTTGTCAGCCGAGCGATCCTCGTCGATAAGGCGTCTCCAGATAGCCGCGGTCTCTCTTACGTATTCGGGGGATTTCATTCTGCCCTCTATTTTAAAGGATGCGACACCCATATCCGAGAGCTCCTTGACGTGAGCCGCGAGGGATAAGTCCTTCAGAGAGAGGGGATACGCGTTCTGCTTTTCTGTTTTATAGGGGAGACGGCAGGGCTGGGCGCACTCGCCTCGGTTGCCGCTTCTGCCACCCACAAGAGAGGAGAAAAGGCACTGTCCCGAATGGCAAACGCAAAGCGCACCGTGAACGAACACCTCTGCCTCAATGGGTGAATTTTTGGTGAAATGCGCAATGTCCTCGCGCGAGAGCTCGCGGGCTAGCACCATACGTGAAAATCCGAGCTTTTGGAGCTCAAGCGCAGCTCCGAGCGAGTGTCCCGAGAGCTGTGTGCTCGCGTGGAGCTCGACCTCGGGGATATATTTTTTCAGCTGCATAGCAGCGCCGAGATCCGCTACGATAAAAGCGTCTGCTCCCGCAAGATAAGCCTCCTCCGCCGAGCGCAAAAAGGCGGTCATCTCACGGTCATATACAAGCGTGTTAGCCGCGATATATACCTTTACTCCATAGGTATGCGCGCGACAAATCGCATCGCGCATCTCCTCGGGGGTAAAGTTTTTCGCGTTTATTCTCGCGTTGAATGCCGAGCCGCCGATGTAGATAGCGTCCGCGCCCGCGTCTATAGCTGCATCAAAAGCGGCAGGTGAACCCGCAGGGCATAACAGTTCAGGGCGCTTTCGCGCCTTGGCCCCCGTGGCTCTTTCTGCCGCTTTTTCTGTGTTTTTATATGCACCCTGAAGCATCAATCTCTACCCTTTATGAGCTCAAGCTCTCTGCGGAGCGCCTCATTCTCAGCCTCAAGATCCTCAAGAGCCGCCTCTGTGAGTGTGAGCTTTGACTCAAGAGCCTTGAGTCTTCTCTGTGCCTTGATCTTGTCAGAGCAGTAGTCGAGCGCGCAAAGAAGAGCTGCCTCTGCCTTTGAACAGCGCTTGCTCATCATAGAGATCTCTCTCATCTTTCTGTCAACGATACCAACGAGCGCCTCAACAGCCTCAGCAGGCTCGTCACTTATAACGTTCATCTCAACGTCGGCTACGGTGATGGTGTACTTTTGCTTCATACGATCCTCCAAGTTTTGTTTTTGTACTTGAAATCAAGTCAAAAAAGGTGTATAATATTATATCACTTCTATTATAATACACTTTTTGATTTTTTTAAAGAGATTTTTAGAAATTTTAACAGAAAGATTTAAAAAATTATGGCTTATTTAAGAGATTGCAAAAGAATCGTGGTGAAGGTTGGCACGTCGACTCTCACTCATGCGACAGGACACCTCAACCTGCGCCGCATACAGTCGCTCGTCAAGGTGCTCTCTGATATGAAAAATTCCGGGATCGAGGTCGTGCTCGTGTCCTCGGGCGCTGTATCCGCGGGTGTCGCAAAGGTCGGATACGGAGCTATCCCCACCACTCCCGAGGAGAAGCAGGCGATGTCCTCGATCGGTCAGAGCGAGCTGATGAAGCTCTATGACAGATTTTTCTCGGATTTCGGTCACACGGTGGCACAGATACTTATGACAAAGGACGTCGTTGAGAATCCGATAAGACGCGCGGCGGCTGAAAATACATTCAACCGTCTCCTCGCTATGCACTGCATACCGATAGTCAACGAAAACGACGCTATATCCACCGACGAGCTCACAAAGTTTGGCGGAAACGATATCCTCTCGGCACATATCGCAAACCTGTGCGACGCAGATCTGCTCATCAACCTCTCCGACGTTGACGGCCTTTATGACGCAGACCCCCGAAAGAATCCCGACGCAAAGCTCATCTCAAAGGTCGAGAGCATCGACGATGAGATACTGGGTATCGCGGGCGGCGCGGGAACTGCGAGAGGAACAGGCGGCATGGTGGCAAAGCTCAATGCCGCAAAGATGGTAAACGACCGCGGCATTCCTATGTTCATTCTCAACGGTCAGGATCCCGAGATACTTTACGTTCTGCTCGATGGCGGACATATCGGCACTTACTTTAAGGCTGACAGATCCAAAAGAGCAAAGCGCATCGAGGACTGATATGACTAAAAAAGAGAGAGCGACCGAGGTCGCGAAAAGGCTTGCCGAGATATATCCCGAGTCGGTCTGCGCGCTTGAATACGATGGAGAGCCGTGGCGACTTTTAGTCATGGCAAGACTCTCCGCGCAGTGCACCGATGCGCGAGTGAACGCTGTGAGTGTGCCGCTCTTTGAGAAATATCCAACGCTTGAAGCTATGGCGGATGCCGAGCTTTCAGAGCTTGAGGCGATAGTGCTCCCCTGCGGGCTCTACAGAACAAAGGCGGCAAGCATAAAAGCCGCGTGCGCGGATATCCGCGACCGTTTTGACGGCAGAGTGCCGGATAATATGGAGGATCTTCTCTCGCTCGCGGGAGTGGGCAGAAAGATCGCTAATCTTATCCTTGGCGATATCTACGGTAAGGGCGGTATCGTTGCGGATACGCACTGTATCAGAATTTGCGGTCGCCTCGGCTTTTACAGCGAGAGGTATAAAGACCCAAAGCGCACAGAGGATATAATGTCAAAGCTTATAGATACCACCGAGCAGTCGGATTTCTGCCACCGCATCGTGCAGTTTGGCAGAGATACCTGCACCGCTCGTTCACCTAAATGTGACGCCTGTCCCTTGAGAGATATTTGTAAGAGGGGATAAGAAAACTATGGGGGAGGAGAGGACTTTTTATAAAAAGTCCTCTCCTCCCCCATATCCCCCACCTCTTTCAAAAATTTTCAAGAGGAGGGGGATGTTTAGTCGAG
This sequence comes from Eubacteriales bacterium, assembly GCA_045653105.1. GTDB lineage: Bacteria > Bacillota > Clostridia > Oscillospirales > CAG-272 > HGM12713. The sequence continues at coordinate 24,834 of JAZOLL010000007.1, read as the reverse complement.
ATACGCCCTCTGCCGAGCGTTCATCTTAAGCAACTAAAAACAACCCCCAACCGCTTCAAAAGTTTTTTGAAGCGGTTGGGGGTATGGGGGAAGGAGGAAGTTTTTTCTAAAAAAGTTCCTCCTTCCCCCGTCTATCCTTACCTTACTTTAACAGAACCTTTCGGCATACGGTCATGAGTGCCGGAGCCGAAGGGATAGAGCTCGTTAGCTTCCTTCATAGCAGAGATAACGTCACTTGCCTTGGGGGCATTGAATACAGCCGAGCCTGCAACGATAACGTTAGCGCCCGCCTCGGTAGCGAGCTTTGTATTGTCAGCGGTGAGACCGCCGTCTACCTCGATATCGACCTCGATGCCGTGCTCGATAGCGTAGTTGCGGATAGCGCGAACCTTTTCAAGCATATCGGGCATCATCTTCTGACCGCCAAATCCGGGCTCAACGGTCATAACGAGGAGCATATCTACCTCGGAGAGGAGGGGATATATCGCCTCTGCGGGGGTTGCGGGCTTGATAGCAAGACCTGCCTTTGCCTCCTTGGACTTTATGTATCTGATAACAGAGAGCGGGTCCTCGCAGCTCTCATAGTGGATAGTAATGATGTCAGCACCGGCTTTGAGGAAGTCGTCAACGTATCTCTGGGGCTCAACTATCATAAGGTGAACGTCAAAGATTATGGGAGAGGACTTTCTGATAGATGCGATAACGGGTGCGCCAAAGCTCATGTTCGGCACGAACATACCGTCCATAACGTCAAGATGCGCGTAGAGAGCGCCTGCGTTTTCTATTTTTTTAAGCTCGTCGCCAAGCTTTGAAAAGTCTGCCGCGAGAATTGAAGGGGAAACGATAAACATAGTCTTATTCCTTTCTTTGGGAGATTTTTAAATCGATTTTTCGAGTGCAAAAACGACTTTGCAACATATCATATTATTAAAGGCGAGCAGGGCAGAGTCGGCAGGGACATTTTAAGGTGCGGGACGTTTGAAGAATAGCCGACCGAGCTTTGCTGTGAGGGTAGCGCGCGGCGACGGCGAGTGGTCGCTGCGCCGTGGCGCACCTTTTTATTGTCGATTTTTGTCGATAGCCTTATATCTTCTCGATAAGACACACAGCGTGCGCCGCAATTCCGAGGCGCTCGCCCGAAAAGCCGAGACCCTCCTCGGTGGTCGCCTTGATGCTCACGTCCTCGGTGTCGATGCCGAGCGTGATGGCGATATTCTTTCTCATTTTGAGAATGTGAGGCGCGAGCTTCGGTGCTTCTGCGATGACGGTCGAGTCGATGTTGACTATTCTGTATCCTGCCGCGGTAAGTCTGAGTGACACCGCGCGGAGCAGGGTAAGGCTGTCAGCATCCTTGTAGCTCGGGTCAGAGTCGGGAAAGAGCTTGCCGATATCTCCAAGCGCCGCCGCACCGAGCAGGGCGTCGCATATCGCGTGGAGCAAAACGTCAGCGTCCGAGTGACCGAGAAGTCCCGTAGGGTGGGGGATCTCAACACCGCCGAGGAGCAGTCGTCTGCCCTCGACGAGACGGTGAACGTCGTATCCGTGACCTATTCTCATACGTCAGCCACCTCGCTCTTTTTCTGTCTCTCTTCGAGAACCGCGCGCGCGTAGATAAGGTCGTCGCGAGTGGTTACTTTTATATTCTCCGCGCCGCACTCAACAAGTCTTATCGGGTGAGAGATATTCTCAACGAGCATGTTGTCGTCGGTTCCCTCAAAATCCTTTTTAAGCGCCGTGTAAGCCGCGGCTCTGTAGAGCTTTGTCTTGAACACCTGCGGTGTCTGAGCGAGCCACACGGTGTTTCTGTCAGCGGTGGAGTCGATAAAGCCCTTGCTGTCCGCGATCTTTACGGTATCGGTCGATTTATGCGCCGCCGTTGCCGCATCGTACTTGTAAGCCGCGCGGCAGACCGCCTCGATCTGCACGGGAGTTACAAGACATCTCGCGCCGTCTGAGATAGCGATATACTTTGATTTTTTAGATACCGCGTCAAGACCGCGTCTGACAGAGTCCTGTCTTGTAAGTCCGCCGGGTATTATCGAAACTACCTTGGTAAGCGAGTATTTTTTACATATCCAATCGTACTCTGCGATCTCATTCGGCTTTGCCACGATTATCACCTCGTGGATACACTCGCACTCCTCAAAGGCGCGGAGCGTGTGGAGAATGAGCGGTGTGCCGCAAAGCTCGGTCATCTGCTTTGTGAGCTCGCCACCAAAGCGCTCGGAGCTACCTGCGGCGGCTATTACCGCGGATGTGAAGTTTTTAGGGTGTGGGGATCCGGATATCGCGCGAAAAACACCGGCGATCTTTTTTAAAATACACATAGGGTCCTCCGTTATTTTATGGTTTTTCAGAACTCAAAATTTCCTTTTTCTATCTCGGAGAGCATTGCCACGCGTGTAAGGTGATTTCCGCCGTTTGCGTACTCAGCTCCGATAAACGCGTCAACAAGGTCGAGCGCGAGTCCCATACCTACGACTCTCTCGCCAAAGCAGAGAACGTTTGCGTCGTTGTGCTCTCTTGTAAGTCTTGCGGAGAATGTATCCGAGCAGCAAGCGGCGCGAATGCCCACGTGCTTATTCGCTGCGATAGACATTCCAACACCTGTGCCACAGATAAGGATACCAAGCTCGCACTCTTTATTTTGTATTTTCTCACATACCGCGTGCGCATATACGGGGTAGTGACAGCTTTCGGGGGAGTCACATCCAACGTTGATAGGGGTGATGCCTTTCGAGATAAGATGCTCGATCACGACGTCCTTGAGTTCGATTCCTGCGTGATCGCAGCCTATTGCGATTTTCATTTCAGATTTTCTCCTTGGGTTTAGTTTGTTTGCTTGTTTATTTTTTTGCGGAAGCCTCGGCTTCGGCTTTAAGTCTTTCTATCCTCTCGCGTTCTGCCTGGCAGGGGCGAAGATATGTCGCCACGAGCTCGCGGTCGGAAACGCTCTCTCCCGCCTCGTATTTTGCGAGTGCGACAGCGGCAACCGAGTGCGCGGACTGATATCTCGCTCTCTCTGGGGTGGGCATAGCGGTAGTTTTTTCGATAGCGGAGAGGGTTATGTCGTATCCGTCGCCACAAAATCTTACGGGTGCACCGAGGGAGGCGAGCTTTTCGTCAAGCTCCGCGATCGATATTGCCTCGTCCTCGCTGAGTCTCTTAAGTGTTTTGCCGTCAGACTCAAAGAGCGCGGTGTAGACCTGTCCTCGTCTTGCGTTCATAACGGGGCAGATAAAGCCGCCGTAGCCTAAAAGATTATATGCCAGAGCCTCAAGTGTTGAGACCGCCGCGCAGGGCTTTTCGGTGGCAAACGCGAGTCCCTTTACAGTTGCCGCACCGATCCTTACTCCCGTAAATGAACCGGGTCCTGCCGAGCAGGCGAAAAGATCTATGTCTGCAACCTCAAGCGAGAGCGCGGCGAGCGCCGACTCTACCATAGGGAGCAGAGTTTCGCTGTGCGTATTTCCGTTATTTACAGTGTATTCCGCCAAAAGCACCGAGTCCTCGCATATAGCGACAGAGGCGGTGGTGGCAGAGGTGTCTGTAGCAAGAATCTTCATATCTTGTTCCTTTGATCTTTAACTTTTATCCTACGAGCGAGATACTTATCTCTCTTTCGTCGGGGGTGTCCACCGAGGTCTTTTCTATCTTTACGCAAAGATATCTCTCGGGGAGCGCATAGGGGATATTCTCGCACCACTCGGCAATACAGATGCCGCGTCCCGCGAGATAATCGTAAAATCCCGTGGAATAGAGGTCGTCCTCATCGGTGATGCGGTACATATCAAAATGGTAGACGGGGGATTTTTTGTCTCCGTACTGGTTTACGAGCGCGTAAGTGGGGGATTTTACCGAAGCGCCCGAAGCGAGCACCGATGCAAATCCGCGCACGAAAGCGGTCTTGCCCACACCGAGATCCCCATACATAGCGACGAATCGGGGCAGGGTGGGATCACAGACAAATTCTCTCGCGAGCTCTGCGCCGAGAACCTCGGTCTCGGCGGCAGAGCTTGTTTTTGTATTTTTGGGAAACGTCATATCAGAAAAGTCCGGTGATGTTTCCCGCGTCGTCTATGTCGATCGCATAAGCCGCAGGCTTTTTGGGAAGACCGGGCATCGTCATGATAGCTCCTGTGAGAACTACGATGAACTCAGCGCCCGCAGAGAGCTTGATCTCTCTTACGGTGAGGGTGAAGCCCTCGGGTCTGCCGAGCTTTGCGGGGTCGTCAGAGAGAGAATACTGTGTCTTTGCAACGCAGATCGGGAATCTCGAATACTTGGGATCAAGCGCCTCTATCTCGGAGATCGTCTTGAGCGCGCCGGCGTCGTACTTAACGCCGTCAGCTCCGTAGATCTTCTTTGCGACCGCTTCGATCTTTTCCTTGATGCTCATGTCATCAGAGTACATAAACTGGAAGTTTGCGGGCTTTTCGCAAGCCGCAACTACCTTTTCCGCAAGCTCGATACCGCCGTCGCCGCCCTTTGCGAACACTTCGGAGAGGGCAAAGTCAACGCCACGCTTGTCGCAGATCTCACGGATGACACCGAGCTCCGCGTCGGAATCTGTACCGAAACGGTTGATAGCGACGACAACGGGGAGACCGTACTTCTGGAGGTTGTCGATGTGAGCCTCGAGGTTGACGCTGCCCGCTCTGAGAGCCTCAACGTTCTCTGTAGCGAGATCAGCCTTTGCCACGCCGCCGTTGTACTTGAGCGCGCGAACAGTTGCTACAAGAACTACAGCGGAGGGAGTGAGCCCTGCCTTGCGGCACTTGATGTCAAGGAACTTTTCAGCTCCGAGGTCAGCGCCAAAGCCTGCCTCTGTGATCGCGTAGTCAGCGAGCTTCATAGCGAGCTTTGTAGCTCTTACAGAGTTACAGCCGTGAGCGATGTTTGCGAAAGGACCGCCGTGAATGAGGGCGGGGGTGTTTTCAAGTGTCTGTACGAGGTTGGGCTTTATAGCGTCCTTGAGAAGGGTTGCCATAGCGCCGCTCGCGTTCAGATCCTTACAGTAAACGGGCTTGTTGTCATAAGTGTAAGCCACGAGAATATTTCCAAGTCTCTCCTTAAGATCCGTGAGCGACTCCGCAAGGCAGAGGATCGCCATGATCTCACTGGCAACAGTGATCATAAAATGATCCTGTCTCGGAATACCGTCAACCTTAGAGCCAAGTCCTACGGTGATGTTTCTGAGCGCTCTGTCATTAGTGTCGGTAACTCTGGGGAAGAGTATTCTTCTCTGATCGATACCGAGCTCGTTGCCCTGATGGAGATGGTTGTCGATTATAGCGCAAAGGAGGTTGTTTGCCGCGGTGATCGCGTGGAAGTCACCTGTGAAATGCAAATTGATATCGTCCATCGGAACTACCTGCGCGTACCCGCCGCCTGCCGCGCCGCCCTTGACACCGAAGACAGGGCCGAGGGAGGGCTCACGGAGAGCGATGATAGCGTTTTTGCCTATCTTGTTCATCGCCATACCGAGACCTACCGATGTCGTGGTCTTACCCTCGCCCGCGGGGGTGGGGTTGATAGCGGTGACAAGGATAAGTTTGCCGTTTGGTTTGTCCTTTGTTCTCTGAAGGAACTCGTCGTTTATCTTTGCCTTATACTTGCCGTAGAGCTCAAGCTCATCGTCTGTGATATCGAGCTTCTTTGCGATATCCTTTATAGGGAGCATTTTCGCTTCCTGAGCGATCTGAATATCTGTTTTCATTTCAAATACCTCTTTTTTAAAATTTTAGTGGTACTGCCGTGTTATAAGTCAAATTATTTGAGCATGGAAAGAACTGTTGCCTCAGCGGAAGCGAGAGCGAGTGCGATCTTGGACGAATCTACACCGCCCGCCATTGCGTTGTCAGGACGTCCGCCGCCCTTACCGCCTGTAACTGCCGCCACAGAGGGGACGAGCTTTCCTGCGTGAACGCCTGCCGCTACCGCATCCTTACCTGCCGCGGTGAGGAAGCCCAGCTTTCCGTTTGCCGCGAGAGCGAATACCGCAACCGCGTTGGGTGCTTTTGCCTTGAGCTCGTCAGCGAGTGTGCGAGCCGCGTCGGGCTGCATATCCTCAAGCTTTGCCACGATGAGGCGAACAGAGCCTACCTGTTTAGCGGCTGCGAGCATATCGCCAAGCTTTGATGCCGCGAGCTTGGATGTGAGGGAGTCGAGCTCTCTCTTTGCTGCGCGGAGCTCTTCCTGAAGAGCGGTCGCGCGGAGCTTGATATCAGAGGGGTTCTGCGCTCTGAGCTCGCTTGCTGTGTCTGCGATGAGCTTCTGCTGTTCAGCGATGAGAGCAAGAACTCCGCGGCCTACCTTAGCCTCGATTCTTCTGATGCCTGCGGCGACAGAGGACTCGGAGGAGATCTTAAAGAGGCCTATCTTTGCGGTGTTGTCAAGGTGAGTACCTCCGCAGAACTCAACAGAGAAGTCGCCCATAGTTACAACGCGAACGATCTTGCCGTACTTTTCTCCGAAGAGCGCCATAGCACCGAGCTTCTTTGCCTCGTCGATAGGCATTTCTCTCATAGCGATCTCCTCGCCGAGAAGTACGTGCGCGTTTACAAGTGTTTCTACCTTTGCAAGCTCTTCCTTTGTGAGTGCTGCAAAGTGAGTAAAGTCAAATCTGAGATGATCCTCGTCAACGAAAGATCCTGCCTGCTCAACGTGGTCGCCGAGCACTGTGCGGAGAGCCGCCTGAAGCAGGTGGCAGCAGGAGTGCGCGCGCATGATAGAGAGACGTCTGGGTGAGTTGACTGCCGCGGTAACGGTGTCTCCAACCTTCAGAGTTCCGTTTACGAGAGAGGCGATGTGCATATAAACACCGTCTGTCTTCTTTGTGTCGGATACGTTTATCATAAGGCCTTCGTTTGTGATAACACCTGTGTCTCCGACCTGTCCGCCGCCCTCACCGTAGAAGGTGGTCTTGTCGAGGACTACGGTAAATTCTCCCTCGCTTACCTCGTCGGCAAAGCGAGCGCCGTCCTCGTCCTCGATTATGATAGCAACTACCTTCGCGTCAGTAGTGAACGCGGTGTAACCGACGAATTCAGTCTTTTCGAGATCCGCGAGCATACGCTTGGAGGACTCGTCCCAACCGCCGATGTTTCCTCTTGCGGCTCTTGCTCTTTCCTTCTGCGCGGTCATAAGCGTCTTGAAGGTCTCCTCGTCGATAGAGAGCTGCTGCTCGGCAACGATCTCGCGAGTGAGGTCTATCGGGAATCCGAATGTGTCATAGAGCTTGAATACGTCCTCACCGCTGATGATAGAGCGACCTTCCTTGATCGACTCGCGAATGATAGTGGAGAGGATATTGAGTCCTGCGTCTATAGTCGCGTCGAAGCGAGTCTCCTCGTTCTCGATGACCTTGAGGATATATTTCTTCTTTTCAGAGAGCTCGGGGTAAGCGGAGACGTTCTCTCCGATAACTACCTCGCAAAGCTCACAGAGGAATGCTCTGTTTATGCCGAGGAGCTTTCCGTGACGGCAAGCTCTGCGCAAAATTCTGCGGAGAACGTAGCCACGGCCCTCGTTGGAGGGGATAACTCCGTCGCTTATCATAAATGTTGCGCTTCTGATGTGGTCTGTGACGACGCGGATCGAAACGTCGTCGTCAGCGTCCTCGCCGTAGGTCTTGCCCGCGATAGCGCAAACTGTGTTAAGTATCTTTCTTACGGTATCGACCTCAAAGAGGTTGTCCACTCCCTGCATAACGCAAGCGAGTCTCTCAAGTCCCATACCTGTATCGATGTTCTTCTGTGCGAGCTCGGTGTAGTTGCCCTGTCCGTCGTTGTTGAACTGAGAGAAGACGTTGTTCCAGATCTCCATAAAGCGGTCGCAGTCGCAACCGGGCTTACAGTCGGGCGAGCCGCAGCCGTACTTTTCTCCTCTGTCAAAGTAGATCTCGGAACAGGGGCCGCAAGGACCGCTTCCGTGCTCCCAGAAGTTGTCTGCCTTGCCGAGGCGAACGATTCTCTCTGCAGGCACTCCGATCTTCTTGTTCCAGATCTCAAATGCCTCCTCATCGTTCTCGTATATAGAGGGCCAGAGAAGCTCTCCGGGGATCTCAAGCCACTCGGTGAGGAACTCCCACGCCCACGGAATAGCCTCCTCCTTGAAGTAATCGCCAAAGGAGAAGTTTCCGAGCATCTCAAAATATGTGCCGTGACGCGCGGTGTGACCAACGCGCTCAAGGTCGGGTGTACGGATACACTTCTGGCAGGTGGTAACGCGATTTCTCGGCGGCTCCTCCTCGCCTGTAAAGTACTTCTTCATCGGAGCCATACCCGAGTTGATGAGAAGAAGAGATTTATCGTTTATCGGGACAAGCGGGAAAGAGGGGAGGCGAAGATGCCCCTTTGATTCAAAGAATGAGAGATACTTTTCTCGCAAGTCGTTAAGAGATGTCCACTGCATAATTTTATGCCTAACCTTTCTTTGTTTAGTTTTCTACGCGCACGCGTGTACGCGCGAATATTTAAATACTATACCAACATATAATTATATCACTACTTATATTTATTGTCAATAGATGCCACCGAAAAGAACGCCCGATAAATAAACAAAAACAGACGGAGAGTGCCAATTCTCCGTCTGTTTTTGGGCTATCAATAGTCCTTTGTGTGATCTCCCGTCCATACAGGGCGAGTGGTTGTCGTTGTTGTTTGCGTAGTCGTCGTAGTGGTAGTGCTTGACTCGCCCGACCCATTTGAGGATGTAGTTGTCGTAGTTGTAGTCCCCGTTGTAGTTGTTGTGGATACAGTCGTGCCGGACTGATCCTCTGAGGGGTCGTCTTTCCCGCCTATACTATCGCAGGCAATAAGTGTGCACACAAGGAAAATTACAGCCAAAAAGAGCGCTGTAAATCTTTTCATAAATTCTCCTTATGGATTATAGGTTTTCTCTAAGATCTATTATAACCGATATTTTTTCAAAAAGCAAGAGAAAATTGAGAGTTATGCATTTTCCTCTTTTTCGGGCAGGATTATCTCGCCCTCGTTACGCTCAAAATTTTTTATCTCCTGACGTATGAGATAGAGGATCTCTCCGTTTGCGGAGCGACCGTAATATTTTGAGATATAGTGCAGCTTATAGTGAAGCTCGGGGTCTATCCCAATGCCGAGATGCTTATTTTTCTTATTTCTCATAAAAATCTCCAAAAAAACTTAATATAAGTATATTTTAAGATTATTTTATGCTATAATGTTGGTGGTATACTCGAAATGAGTATACTAAATTTACCAAAGAGGGAGATCTTTATGAAGCTTGCGGTGGTGGGATCGCGGGGGCTCGTGGTGGAGAATATAGGCGATTATCTTGACGGGGCAGAGGAGATAGTGTCGGGCGGAGCTGTCGGTGTGGACAGATGCGCTGCGGAGCACGCGAAAATAAACAAGATAAAGCTCACCGAGTTTTTGCCCGAATATTCGCGCTACGGTCGCGCCGCGCCTATAGTGAGAAACAAAAAGATAGTTGATTACACGGATAAAGTTGTTGTTTTTTGGGACGGGAGCTCAAAGGGATCGCTATCGGTAATAAAATATGCCGAAAGGATAGGCAAGCCCTGTGAGGTGGTGATTTTCCCTCAAGGGTCAAAAAGACACGGAGAGTTTTGATTCTCCGTGTCTTTTTGTTTTGTTTATTCAAGCGTCAGGCTCTCGGCATTCAAAAATTCGTGCGCGTTTATAAGAGAGTTTGAGGGGATAAGCTTTGATGCGCCGCATCTCTTGCAGGTCACCTTTATGCCCTCGGGGAGCACCTCTGCCTCGTAGCGTTCCTCAGAGTCGGAATCGTAGTCGGCTTTTTCGCACTTGCAGTATATCTTTCCCTCAGAGTCAAGGTCGTTGAGAACGAACATAATGATATCGAGTATCTGAGGGTCTGAGAGGGTCTGCTCGCCGTGAAAGGCATCAAAATTTTCAAGTCCGCTTTCCTCAAGAAGGTCGAGAAGCTCAAGCTCGGTACGGGCGAGCTCCGCCTTTACGTTGTTCTCCTCGCCGACAACACAGATATTTATATCCGAGTAGGGGCAGGGGAGCACGAAAAGCTCGTTTTTGAAGAATACCGAGGAATTTACGGTGTAGGTGTGCGGTGTGGGACAGAGAATGCAGGGAACGGTGAGCCTTACCTTGCCGTCCTTTGAATAAACTATATTCATCTCGCTCTCGCCGCAGGTGCATTTCAGCTTTATCATATCCGCGCTGAGTGTAAAAAGCCCCACAAGGCTCATTACTCCCGCACCGCAATGCGGACAGCGGTATGCAACGGTTGTCTGTTTGGGATCGAGTATCATAATACCTCACAATATAATCAAGTTGACAAATGGCACGGAAAACTCCATGCCATTTGTTTTTCGTTTTATTAGCCAATCTTAGCGAATGCCTTATCGTTTACCTTTACGGTGTACTTGGGAGTAAGCTCGCTAAAGAATATCTCGTATCTGTCATAGAATATGTCAGACTTAACGTAAACCTTCCAGGTCTCTGTTCCGTCGCTCTCGTAGAACGCTACGAGGTAGGAAGCGGTCTGACCTGCAGAGGTTGCTGTGGAGATAGGTGTTTCTGTATAAGCACCGGGCTTTGTCGTGTCAGCGAAGAGCCACTCGTCAAATGCGTCAACTCCAAACGCGCCTCTTGTGTAATCCTGCTGGCTGGAGAGTGATGCGTTTGCGTTGCTGTCAGCAAGCTTCTTGAACTCGTCGATGGATATTGTTCCCGCCTTGAAGGACTCGATTGCCGCCTTTGCCTCAGCCTCTGTCTGGAATACTATATAAGAGAAGTTCTTAGCCGTTGTATCGTCGCGGTACTTTGTCTTTGTTACGTAGAAGGATGCCGCGATAAAGCTGCCCTCATCGTTCTTGACGTCACCCTCAGCGCCGTCACCGTTAAAGAAGTTCTTCTTTTCGTTTACAGCGGTCTCGGGGTTGTAGAGCCAATCCTGGATCTCTTTTGTGCGCTCGTCTGTGCTATCGGAGTAGGTTCCTCTCTCTATGCGGAAGGAGTCCTTATCTGTCTTCACCTTGGAGAACACAACGTTGTTTACACCTCTGATAGCGTCTGCGAATTCCTTAGTAACAGTCTTGCCTGCAACGGAATATACAGCCTCATCGCCCTCACCGACCTTGGTAACGGGGTCGCTTGCGAGCTCCTTCTTATCGGCAACGTCCTTGAGAACGCTTGCAACGATAGAATCCTTGATAGCTGCAAGAACGTCTTCCTCTGTGGGCATCTTGTCTTTGGCTATTGTAATAGCGTCAAACTTTGTGTCATACTGTTCTTTTGCGATCTTTTCGAGGTAGAGCTTCTCAAAAGCCTCATCGGACTCAGCCGCCGCGAGCAATTCAGCGAATGCCTTTGCGTCAGCTATCTTCTTAGCGTATGCCTCGAGGACCTTTGCGGATTCTGCCTTGAGCTCAGCCTCAGTGTAGTCTGCTCCGAGGACTTCCTTTGCAACGTCTGTGTAGTTTATGTTCTGGTTGTAGTAGAGATAATCAACGTGGTCGTAAACGTTGGGCTTTTCGTCGTATCTGCCTGTGATATCGGCATCGGTGATTCCAAGTGCGATCTCATCCTGAACGATGGTGAGGAGTTTGTTCGCAAGCGCTTTGAGCTCGAGAGCTGCTTTGAGGTCCTTGAGCTTGATTCCCTCGCCGTACTGAGAAGCCACCATCTGGTCAATAGAATAGCCGTACATATCAGCGGCGGACTGAAGTGTGAATATCTCCTGGTTCATGCTTGTAAGGTCAGTGGCCTCAAGCTTGATACCTCTTGCCTTTGCCTCTTCGCAGAGCATAAGGAGCTGCTTTGACTGATTCTTTGTAGCATCTACAAAGTAGTCATGCCATGTAGCGCAGGGAGTTGTTACTCCGAGGAGCTGCTTTGCCGTGTCGGAGAAGGGCTGAGTTTTAAGATCGCCCGAAAGATCAACTCCGAGGTAGCTCATGTAGCTTGAGTAGTTGTTCTTAAAGCTCTGTATCTGCTGCTGGTAGAAGTAGGACATCATGGTCGTGGAGATCTTGTAGTTGTCCGACTTTACGGGGTATGTGTGGCGCTTGAAGAAGCCGTTTGCCGAAAGAATGCTGCCTGCGCATACAGCGAAGACGAGAATAGCGGCAACGATAGCTATCATTGTCTGCGCCCAAAGGGGCATACCCGTTTTCTTTTTAGGTTTTACCGCGCTTGTGAGAGTAGCGTTAGCGCGATTTACTCTGATTCTGTTTGACTTTCCCATAGGAATCACCTTTTTCCTTTTCTTTTAATGAATGAGCGATTTTGTTCGCATCGTAGTTATATTAGGATATAGCTCTTTCTATTATAGCTCTTTTCGAGCTTTATTTCTTGAACTTTTTGTGAACAATTAAGCTTTGAGCCGATATTAGCGGATATCAAAGGTCTATTATGACGGGGAGGAGCATCGGCTTGCGCTTGGTTTTCGCGTAAAGATGCTTTGATACCTCGTCCTTTATCGCGTTCTTGAGGGTCATTCTGTCGAGTGAGGTGCGGCGGGCGAGGCACTTGTTTATCGCCTCTGTCGCTATCTGCTTTATCTCGTCCATAAGCTCCTCAGCCTCTCTGACGTAAACGAATCCGCGCGATACTATTTCGGGCTCGGAGAGAATGAGGCGCGCGTTTATATCCACCGTCGCGACAACGACGATAAGTCCGTCCTCCGCGAGATGACGTCTGTCTCGAAGAACGATGTTTCCGACGTCGCCCACACCGTAGCCGTCGACAAGGATTCGGCCCGCGGGTACGCTTCCCGCAAAGCGAGCGCCCTTGACGTCTATCTCAAGCACCTTTCCTATCTCGGATATAAATATTTTGCTCGGGTCAATTCCCATATCCTTTGCAAGCTCGCGGTTTGCCGCAAGGTGGCGGCACTCGCCGTGGACAGGCATATAGTATTTCGGTTTGAGGAGGGCGGTGAGCAGCTTTATCTCCTCCTGACAAGCGTGACCCGATACGTGTATCTCCGCGACCGCGTCGTGGAGCACGGAAACTCCGTTTTTCGTGAGCTCGTTTATGATTCTTCCTACCAGCTTTTCGTTGCCGGGGATAGCGCTTGAGGAGAGAACGACAAGGTCGCTCGATCCAAGAGTTACCTGCGCGTGCTCACCGAAAGCCATTCGGTAGAGCGCGGACATAGGCTCGCCCTGGCTTCCCGTGGTGATGAGCGTTATCTCGCTCGGCTTGAAGCGGCGCAGGTCCGCGACGTCAACGAGGACTCCCTCGGGCACGGTCATATAACCGAGCTCGGTTGCCGCGCCGATTATATTGAGCATGCTCCTGCCCGTGATAGCCACGCGTCTGCCGTGCGCGACGCTGGTGTTTATTATCTGCTGAACTCTGTGTACGTTTGAGGAAAATGTTGCGATGACTATTCTCTTATCCTTGTTCATCGCAAAGATAGATTCAAGAGATTTTCCGACCTTTCTCTCGGACGGGGTAAATCCCGGTCGCTCGGCATTTGTGGACTCGCACATAAGAAGGAGCGTTCCTTTCTTTCCGAGCTCACCGAGTCTCGTGATATTCATCATCTCGCCGTCGATGGGGGTGAGGTCGAGCTTGAAATCTCCCGAATGGACTATCATACCGAGCGGTGTGGTTATCGCGAGCGCGCACGCATCGGCTATCGAGTGATTGACGTGTATAAACTCGACAGAGAATACACCGAGCTTTATCACGTCTCCCGCCGAGACGCGGCAGAGCTGAGGCTCATAGGGGATCTCGTGCTCCTCGAGCTTGTTGCGAATGATACCGAGAGTAAGCTTTGTGCCGTATATCGGTACGTTTATCTGGCGGAGCAGGTAGGGGATAGCGCCGATATGGTCCTCGTGGCCGTGCGTCAGCACAACTCCTCTTATCTTGTCACGGTTTGCCTCAAGGTAGGAAAAGTCGGGAATGACAAGGTCAACGCCGAGCATATCCTCCTCGGGAAATCCGAGTCCGCAATCGATTATTATTATGTCGTCCTCATGCTCGAGGACAGTGAGGTTTTTCCCTATCTCGCTCAGTCCTCCGAGAGGGATAACACGTATTTTGCCTTTGGTTTTTCTGGGCATAATTTCTCCTGTTCTTTATAAAAATTCAAATTTGCTTTTATGTATTTGCACGACAAAATACTGTGCCCCGGGGCACAGATATCGCTTTTGTCCGAAAGACACCGCAGTACCGCTCCCTGTGGCGCCCGAGGGACATATTTTATTTTCGCTGCTTTTATTATATACTTTTTTTCGCCTCTTGTCAAGTGGAGCGTCAAAGTATCAGCAGTAAAAGAAAAGAGATAAGCGCGCCGAGCAGAGCGCCGAGCAAAAAGGCGGGCAGAGCTTTTCTCACCCTTTGCCAAAGCTTTTTCCCCCCGCGGTCTTTAGCTCGGTAGTTTTCGGCAAGGATCCTCTTTGCCTCGGAGAGCATATCCTCTTTTTTTCTTTTTGTCGGGGGTAGATCCGAGCGCAGAATAAAGAGCACCGATTCAAACGCGCTCTCGCCGTCCCCTCTTAACATTATCATCTCACGCTGTGTTCCTCGTATCATAAAAGCCTCCCAGAATAGCCGATAGTCTGAGGCTATTATTCCCAAAAGCTTGCCTAGTTAAACCAAAGTCTGCATATAAGGCAGGAAAAAAACACCGAAAAGAGCATAACGGCTATGGCGGTGGGAATAGCGTAGCGGGTCTTTTTGATGCCGACCGAGGAGAAATAGAGGCAGATGACGTACAGCATCGTGTCGGTGCTTCCCATTATCACCGAGGCGCAGAGCGCGGGAAAGCTGTCTGCCCCGTAGCGGGAGAGCAGAGATGAATATGCCGCCGTTGACGCGCTGCCCGATACGGGACGTGTGAGGAGGAGCGGGATGATCTCGGTGGGTATCCCTATCACCTCGGCGGCGGGGGATAGGGCGCGTGAGAGCGCGTCGAGAATTCCCGATGCGTTCAGCATATTTATCGCGATCATAAGGGCGATGAGAGTGGGGAGGATAGCTACCGCGGTGCGAAGCCCGTTTTTCGCGCCCTCGGTGAAAAGCGAGAAATAGTCCTTTTTGCCAAAGAGCATAAACGAGGCGGCGATACAGATGACCGCGGGGATCGCGAGCGAGGCGATATATTCCATCATTTTTTCACTACCGTCCGCCTCTCTTTTTCTGTGGCTTTCCTGAGGAGCGCGGTGAGTGTGAGGGCAAGGAGAGAGCAGGCGGCGGAGACTATCCAGATAGGGACTATCACCGCGTGGGGAGAGGGCGAGCCTGCGGCTCGCCGCAAAGCGAGGATCGTGGAGGGAACGATGCTGAAGCTTGCGGTGTTGAGCACGGCGAGGGTTATCATATCGGCGGACGCCGTGCTTTTGTCGGGGTTTATGCTCTGCAGCTTTTTCATCGCCTCAAGGGCGAGGGGAGTTGCCGCGTTGCCGATGCCGAGCAGATTTGCGCTCACGTTTGCGGAGATCTCGCCAACACCGATGCGGCTGCGGTAAGCCATAGGAAAGCAGAGGCGGAGCAGGGGAGAGAGCAGGCGGGAGACCTTGCCGATAAGTCCCGCCTCCTCAAATACGCGCATCACTCCGCACCAAAGACACATCATGCCGCAAAGAGAAAGCGTCAGCGTCACCGCTCCCGACGCGCCGTCAAGCACCGCGCAGACAAGCTCCTCGCCGCGTCCGAGCGTCAGTGCCGAGACAAAAGAGAAGACAGTTATCACTCCAAAGACCTTGCCGATCATATCAGTTTACACCCCCGTTTTATTCGTTTTATATATCTATTTTCGGGACAGAAAAAATATGTATAGTAAATTTATAGAAAGATATCCAAAAATTGTAAATTACCTCTTGACAAGATGCGATATAAATAGTATAATAGATACAACAGATGACACTTTTTAGCTCTTACGCTTATAATACGACAGAAAAAACACTCAAAAAAACTTAAAAAACGAGAAAGGAGGAAGCCATGAAATCTACGGGAATAGTTCGCAAAGTCGACGAGCTCGGACGTATCGTTCTCCCCATTGAGATCCGTAAGGTAATGGACATAAAGGAGAAGGACGCTATCGAGATATTTACCGACGCAGACCAGATAATTCTTCAAAAGTATCAACCCGCATGTATTTTTTGCAACCAGGTAGAGAACGTTCTCTATTTCAACGGCAAGCGCGTATGCGCAGCTTGCGTTGAAAAATTAAAGCAGCAATTCTAAGCATATACCTTCATCATATACGGCAAACAAAAACCGCAGAAGAGCTCTGCGGTTTTTGTTTTTATAAAGAAAACCACCGTGACTGTTGTCTGTAGGGCGAGGCAAAGTTTAGAAAGCAAATTTGGAATAAAGCGAAGCGTAATATGGCACGCCCTCTTGACAAAGACTCAAAACGTGCTATAATAAATTGAGACTGATTCTCAAATTGGAGGGTAAAATGTCATCTTATCGCACAGAACAGAAAAAGTCCTTGCTCGAATTTTTCAAGAAAAACAAGGACAAAAGCTTTACTATAGACGAAATTACAGAGCATCTGGAAAAAGAGGGTGCGTCGGTGGGTAGAAGCAACGTTTACCGCCTCGTAAACAAGCTTGAGGCGGACGGAGTGCTCCGCAAATTCCTAAAACCCGACTCTCGCTCGGCTTCCTATCAGCTCATCGGGTGCGAGCATTGTGAATCGCATCTGCACCTCAAGTGTCTCGACTGCGGAAAGCTCTTCCATATGGATGAGGAGATATCCGACGAGCTGATAAAAAAGATCCGCAGCATAAGTGCCTTTTCGGTCGACGAGGAGGAGTCGGTGCTCTACGGAAAATGCTCTGAGTGCGGAGTGAAAAGACTCGGAGGCGAGCTATGAAAAAAACGCTCTCTATTCTCCTCTCGCTCCTCTTTGTCGCGCTCTCGCTCGCTTCCTGCGGAGCGGCTGCCGACAACGGGCGCGTGGATATCGTTTGCACGGTGTTTCCGATATACGACTGGGTCGACAATCTCATCGGGGATACTCCCGATGACGTGTCCTTGCGACTTCTCGTAAACCGCGGAACAGACCCGCACAGCTACACACCCACCCCCACCGATATCGCCGCTATCCACGCGGCGGATATTCTGATATACGTTGGCGGCGAGAGTGACGCGTGGATAGACGACGTGCTAAAAGAAACTAAAAACAAGGATATAAAGGTGATAAAGCTTATGGACGCGCTCGGCTCTCGCGCGCTCGGCGCGGAGGATGCGTGTACCGATTCCGAGTGCCACGAGCACGAGCACGACCACGGTCACGAGCACGAGGAGGGAGCTTATGACGAGCATATCTGGCTCTCGCTCAAAAACGCAAAGCTGCTTTGCGAGGCACTCTCTCGAGAGCTTTGTGCATCGCTCCCCGAACATGCCGATAAGATAACGGCAAACGGTGAAGCTTACGGAGAAAAGATCTCCGCGCTTGACACTCGCTTTGCCGAGGAGATATCGAATGCCAAAGGCAACTTTTTGCTCTTTGCGGACAGATTTCCCTTCAGATACCTGACCGAGGATTACTCTCTCGAATACCACGCGGCATTCTCGGGATGCTCTGCCGACAGCGAGGCGAGCTTTGAGACAGTCGTGCGCCTCTCGGACAAGCTCAGAGAGAGCGGTGTGGGGGCGCTTATGATACTTGAATCCTCTGCCGAGGACCTCGCGCGGACCGTTATTTCAAACAGCGGACGCGAGGGGGTAAGGATAATCAGAATAGACTCTATGCAGTCTATCACCGCCCGCGATATCGAGCGGGGGGCGAGTTATCTCTCGATAATGGAGAAAAACCTTGCGGCGCTTTCCGCCGCGCTGAACTAAAGGAGAACTTATGCCACAGATAATATGCCGTGACCTGTCCTTGGGTTACGATAAAAAAACAGTCACATCGGGAATATCCTTTGAGGTAAATTCGGGTGACTATCTATGTATAGTCGGTGAAAACGGCTCGGGCAAGAGCACGCTTATGAAGGCGCTGCTCGGTCTTTTGCAGATACAGGGCGGCACGCTTGAGATCGCCGCGGAGCTGAAAAACGCTATCGGATATCTGCCTCAGCACACCGAGGCTCAGCTTGACTTTCCCGCATCCGTCGAGGAGGTCGTTATGTCGGGCTGTATCGGTCATACGGGGATTTTGCCGATCTACAAAAGATCCGACAGAATAAGAGCCCACGAAAACCTCAGAAAGCTCGGTATCGACGGACTTCAGAGAGTTTCCTACCGCGAGCTCTCGGGCGGTCAGAGACAGAGAGTTCTGCTTGCGCGTGCCCTTTGCGCGGCAAACAAGATGATACTCCTCGACGAGCCCGTCTCGGGGCTTGACCCTGTGGCGACAGCCGAGATGTACAGGACGATATCCGAGCTCAACAAAAAAGACGGCATCACCGTCATTATGATATCCCACGACGTGAGCGCGGCAGTGAAATATGCATCGCACATCCTTCACCTTGCCCACACACCCAGATTTTTCGGCGCGACCGAGGACTACGTAAAGAGCGACGTCTTCTTCGGCGGGGAGGTGCGAGATGATGTTTGACGGGTTTTTCGACTTTTTCTCATTCGTTTTTGAGAACACCTTTATCTGCCGCGCGCTGGCAGTTGGAGTACTTATCGCGCTCTCCGCGGCACTGCTGGGTGTGGTGCTCGTGCTCAAAAGATTTTCCTTTATCGGTGACGGACTCTCGCACGTGGCGTTCGGCACTATGGCGATAGCCTCGGTCATCGGGCTTTCCAACAACCTCTTGCTCGTGCTTCCCGTGACGGTGCTTTCCGCAATACTTCTGCTTCGAACAGGGCAGAATACCAAGATCAAGGGAGACGCGGCGATAGCGATGATCTCTGTCGGCGCGCTTGCCGTAGGCTATCTTGTGATGAGCGCCTTCTCCGCGTCCTCGAACTTTGCGGGTGACGTTTGCGGTACGCTTTTCGGCTCTGTAGCAATACTTACGCTTTCGGACTTTGACGTATATCTCTGCCTTGCGCTCTCGCTTGTGGTGATACTCTTCTTTTTGCTTTTCAGAAACAAGATATTCGCGGTCACGTTTGACGAGAGCTTTGCAAAGACCGCGGGTGTTGGAACGTCGGGCTTTAATCTTGCCATCGCGGTGATAAGCGCGGTTATAATCGTGCTTGCGATGAACCTTGTGGGCTCGCTTCTCACCTCGGCGCTCGTCATCTTTCCCGCGCTCTCCTCGATGAGGGTGTTCAAGACATTCCGCGCGGTGGTAATTTCCACAGCGATAGTTTCGGTAGTCTGCGCGCTTACGGGCATTTTGCTCTCTATTTTGCTCTCGACCCCCGTCGGCTCGACGGTAGTCGCGGCAAATATCCTCGCCTTTGCGATCTTCTGGGTCGTGGGTGCAGTGAAACGCGGTAAGTAAGTTTGTGTTTTCCTCTTACCCTCGCACCTTTTAAAAACTCCAAATTATGGGCTGCGCTGAAAGGCGCGTATGCCGCAAAGGATCTAAACGTATGAAAAACGGGATAGGGCGTCTATCCCGTTTTTTCTTTTCCAAAAAACTTTCTCCCCGACTATAAAAACACTTGATTTAAAGCGCAAATCGTGATAAAATCTAAATATAGGAAAACTATGCATTGACACTTTTTTGGAGGTTACTATGATCTACGAAAACAACAGACGTCAAAGGACACTCTCCGAGGAGCTTTTCAAGTCTCCTACCAAGGAATACCGCGGCGCGCCCTTCTGGGCGTGGAACTGCGCCCTTGAGAAGGACGAGCTTTGCCGTCAGATAGACATATTTAAGGAAATGGGACTCGGCGGATTCCATATGCACGTCCGCACGGGACTTGAGAGCAAGTATCTTAGCGACGAGTTTATGAGCCTTGTCCGCTCCTGCGTTGACCACGCAAAGAGACGCGATATGCTCGCGTGGCTCTATGACGAGGACAGATGGCCCTCGGGCGCGGCAGGCGGTATAGTTACAAAGGACAGATCACTCCGCGAGAGATTTATCTGTTACACCTGCAACGAGAATTACACTCCTGCGGCAGAGGACTTTGAGCTTATCGCCAGCTTTGACATAAAGCTTGGTGAGGACAAATCCCTCGCGTCCTACAAGATGCTCAGCGAGGGCGACGCCGCAGAGGGCGTTCGCTGGCAGGTATGGTGCGAGGTGTCTCCCGACCAGCCCTGGTACAACGGACAGGGCGCGCTTGACGTTATGTCCCCCAAAGCGGTCAAAAAGTTTATAGAGGTAACTCACGACAAATATAAGGACTGGGTCGGCGACGAGTTCGGCAAGACCGTACCTGCGATATTCACCGACGAGCCTCACTTCTACTTCAAGGAAACTCTCCCCTTTGCGGACAGCAAAAAGGACGTCAGACTTCCTTGGACAGAGGGCTTTGCGGAAATATTTGAGAAGACCTACGGATACTCTATCATAGGAAAGCTCCCCGAGCTTCTCTGGGATCTCCCCGGCGGTGAGGTATCTCTTGCGAGATATCACTACCACGATCTCACCACAGAGCTTTACGTCAAGGCGTTCTGCGATCAGTGTGGAGACTGGTGCGATGAGAACGGTATCTCCTTTACAGGACACATGATGAGAGAGTCAACCCTTGAGCTTCAGACCTCGGCGCTCGGCGAGGCTATGCGTTGCTACCGCAACTTCCATATCCCCGGCATCGATATGCTCGTTGAGAGAATAGAGTTCGCCACCGCAAAGCAGGCGCAGTCGGTAGTTCACCAGTACGGCAGAGAGGCCATGATGAGCGAGCTTTACGGTGTTACGGGTTGGGACTTTGACTTCCGCGGCCACAAGAGAGGCGGCGACTGGCAGGCAGCCCTCGGAGTTACGGTTCGTGTTCCTCATCTCTCCTGGGTATCTATGAAGGGAAATGCTAAGCGCGATTACCCTGCGTCTATTTCCTATCAGTCCTCCTGGTGCCGCGAGTACGGCTACGTTGAGGATCACTTTGCGAGAGTTGCGACAGCTATGTCGCGCGGTGTACCTATGGTGCGTGTTGGTGTGATCCACCCGATAGAGAGCTATTGGCTCCACTGGGGCCCCGAGGAGCAGACAAACCTTGTCCGCTCCTGTATGGACGCAAACTTTGAGTCTCTTATCTCCTGGTTGCTTTGCGGATCGATAGACTTCGACTTTATCTCCGAGTCGCTCCTCCCCGAGCAGTGCGAGAGCGCAACAGCGCCTCTTAAGGTAGGCAAGATGGCTTATGACGTTATCATCGTTCCCGAATGTGAAACACTCAGATCCACCACTCTTGAGCGTCTTGAGGCTTTCAAGGCGGCAGGCGGTAAGCTTTTGTTCATCGGAGCTGCACCGAAATACGAGGGTGCTGTACCCTCGGACAGAGGCGCAAAGCTTTACGGGGAGAGTGAGTCTATCTCTCTCAACAGAAGCGCGCTTCTCTCAACGCTTAACAGCTACAGAAACCTTGAGATAAGAAACGCGAGAGGCGAGCTCTCGAGTGACATTATCCATCAGCTTCGCCGTGATAACACGGGCGTTTGGCTCTTCCTCTCTCATTTTGGAAAGCCGAGAAACACGGATATCCCCTCCAAGGATACATACAAGGTATCTCTCCTCGGAAAATATCAGCCGAAGCTTTATAACACCCTCACAGGCGAGATAAGCGAGCTTTCTTATCATACTGAGGGCGAGTTTACAGTAATAAATCTTATGCTTTACGATCACGACAGCGCGCTCATCTTCTTTGAGGATGCGCCCGCAGACGCGCCCGCATCCCGCGAGATAAAGACAGAGATGGCGGAGATCGTAAGACTTCCGAGAATATCCGAGTGGGCGGACTACTCGATCGACGAGCCTAACGTGTTTGTGCTCGATATGGCATATCCCAAGCTCGACGACGGTGAGTTTGAGGAGCTTGAAGAGGTGCTCCGCGCAGACGAGAGATTCAGAAAGAGACTCGGACTTCCCGACAGACGACAGAAGGTATGTCAGCCCTGGGCGATAACCGACCACACCTGTGACCACACGATAACCCTCAAATTCGAGTTTGAGAGCGCTATCGAGGTAGAGGGCGCGGCACTCGCTCTCGAGGATGCGGACATTGCTGAGATAACTATAAACGGCGAGCCGCTAAAGGAGAAGGTTGACCTCGGTTACTTTACCGACCGCAGCATCAGAAAGCTTGCGATACCCACCATCAAGGCGGGCAAGACAGAGATAGTTATAAGACTCCCCTTCGGCGCGCGTACAGATACCGAAAACTGCTTTATCATCGGCAACTTCGGTGTTGAGGTGCTCGGTCGTGCGAGACGTATAGTCGAGCTCCCGAAGAAGCTTGCGTTTGACGATATTACAAGACAGGGTCTCCCTCACTTTGGCGGAGTTCTGACCTACAACCTCGAGTGCGAGACAAAGGATGACGGCGAGCTTTGTATCCGCGTGCCTCACTACAGAGCGGCGGTGCTCAAGATATCGCTTGACGGCGGCGCGGAGAGAACTATCGCTTATCCTCCCTACGAGGCAAGCCTTGGCTTTGCGGCAGCGGGCAAGCATAAGATAGAGATAAAGGCGTTCATATCGAGAAACAACAGCTTCGGAACGCTTCACCACGCGGACAGATATCTGCCCTACAACGCGCCCGCGACATGGTTCAGCGGCGGCGCAGAGTGGACTTATGAATACAGACTCCGCGAGGAAGGAATCATCTCCACCCCTAAGCTTTATATCAAGAAATAATAAAAAATAAACAGTTATTTTTGGGGTAGCAAATTTGCTACCCCAAAAAACGAAAGGTCAAAACTTATGACTAAAAGAAAAAAGATCATTGTATTCGCAGTCACGGTGCTTCTTGTGATCGCGGCGGGGCTTGGTGCATTCTTCGGAATTCGGGCGTATCGGGACAGCAGGATAACCTTTAGTGTAGCGGACACGCTCCCCGACGGAGGAGGCAAAAAGGTAACGGTCATTCTGCTTGGCGGTCAGTCAAACGCGTCGGGATGCTCGCGCGACGACTATCTGCAAAAGACCGCGACTCCCGAAAAATACGCGGAGTACGAGGCGGGATACGATAACGTTTACATCAACTATTTCGTTTCGGGTACAAACGAGTCGAAGGGCTTTGTCAAGTGCGGGGCAAGGCAGGGCGAGGCTATCGATTTTTACGGCTTTGGGCCTGAGCTCGGACTTGCCGAGAAGCTCCACGAGATGTATCCCGACGAGATGTTTTTCATCATTAAGTACGCGTGGGGAGGCACGAACCTCTTTGAGCAGTGGCTCTCGCCCTCAAGCGACGGAAAGACGGGAAAGCTTTATAAGGCTTTTAAGGAATACGTAAAGACGAGTGTTGAGTATCTTGAGTCAAAGAATTATGACGTAAGCATCAGGGCTATGTGCTGGATGCAGGGCGAGTCTGACAGCTTTTCCACAGATGTCGCAGAGAATTATGACGTGCATCTCTCGAATTTTATAAAGGATATCAGAGACGAGTTCTCCAAGCATGCGGCAGAGGACGGAATTGCCTTTGTCGATGCGACTATAGCGGCAAATCCTGTTTTCTGGGTGTATTGCGATATGGTCAATGCGGGAAAGGTCAAGGTTGCGGGCGAGTCTGATATGAACGCGCTTATCGACACCAACAGAGAGGGGCTTATCTGTACGGAGGAGCCTGCCGACAAGCCGGACATTCCCCATTATGACTCGCAAAGCGAGATAAAGCTTGGCCACCTGTTTGCCGCTGAGGTCATTAAATATCTTGGATAGAGTGGGCGCTGAAAAATGACAAAAACGAAAAAAATAATTATAGCTACCTTGGCGCTCCTTTTGCTTGCGGCAATACTCTTTGGCGTTTTGTTTGGAGTTAAGATCTATAAAAAGAGACACCCCGCGGGCATGGAGCGGAGCACACTCCCGAACGGACACGGCAAAAAGGCGACAGTGATACTGCTTGCGGGTCAGTCGAACGCGGCAGGCTGCTCGCACGACGAGTATCTTAAAATGACCGCCACCCCCGAAAAGTACGCGGAGTACGAGGCGGGCTACGATAACGTCTACATCAACTATTTCGTTTCGGGTACAAACGAGTCGAAGGGCTTTGTCAAGTGCGGGGCAAGGCAGGGCGAGGCTATCGATTTTTACGGCTTTGGGCCTGAGCTCGGACTTGCCGAGAAGCTCCACGAGGAGCATCCAGACGAGATGTTTTTCATAATCAAGTACGCATGGGGCGGCACAGACCTTGCAAGAGCGTGGGCAGCGCCCTCGAGCGAGGGGGACACCGGCTCGCTTTACAACAGTCTCTTAGAGCTCACAAGGCAGAGCATGGCTTATCTTGAGGCAAAGAATTATGACGTAAGCATCAGGGCTATGTGCTGGATGCAGGGCGAGTCTGACAGCATCTCGGATGAGGGTGCGGCGGCATACGAGCAGAATCTTGAAAATCTCATCTCCGACATAAGAAGCGATCTTTCCGAGTTCGCGGACGAGGACGGCATCGCGTTTATCGACGCCGCTATAGCGGACGGGGTCATCTTTTGGCCGAATGCAGGCGTTATCAACACGGCAAAGCGTACGGTGGCAGACCGCTCTCCTCTCAACGTATTTGTCGATACCAACGCGGCGGGACTCACCACTCTCGGCGAGCCTCAGCCCGATCACGATATAGCGCACTATGACTCGCAAAGCGAGATAAAGCTAGGCCACCTGTTTGCCGAGGCTATCTCAAGGTTTTTGAAATACAATAAAAAGCCATCTCCCACGGGAGATGGCTTTTTATTGTATAACGAAAACCACGCGATAGTCGCGTGGTTCAAAAGAGGTTAACCGATGAGAAGAATCAAACAAAATATAGTGTGAGAACGCTCATGTGCCAAAGGCTCCCTTGTGTAAAGGGAGCTGTCAGCGAAGCTGACTGA
>JAZOLL010000006.1:0-9871 GCA_045653105.1 Eubacteriales bacterium | reverse complement strand
TCTCGAATGTTTGTATATCCTTCGGTAACTTCCGTTACCGTTAGTATCTTGATCCGAGTTCGCTTAATTCTTAGCTTTCTCTTTTACTTTGTTTAGAGTAGTTTTCTTCAAAACTTTCGACGAGATTCGCACTTGCTTTTTTCGCTTTGTACTTATCTCTTGTTGTTCAATTTTCAATGACCCTTGTTGCTCGCCTCTTGGCACGCAACTCGACAATTATACCACAACCCCGATGCCTTGTCAAGCACTTTTTTAAAAATAATTTAAAAAATTTTTGCGCCACAAAATGTGACCTCAAAAGGGGGTGGGTTTTTAATTCTATCACAGCTTTTTTTCTTTGTCAAGAGATTTCGCGATGTTTTTTGCAAAAAATTTCCTCAAAGCTTATTATTTCTCGCATTTTGCCTCTATATTCACATTTTTATTGACTTTTTCTCATATTTTGTTATAATTATCTTACTATATATTGAAGTAATTTATCGGAGGCTTACCGTGTCCTTTAAAAATCTCTGTAAAATAATACTGCTTATATCCCTGATCGCCCTCTCCTTGGCCGTGCTCGTAGGCTGCGCAGAACCTGAGGAGTGCTCGCACAAAAACTTTTCGCTGAAAAGTGAGGTGGCACCCACCTGCGACACCGAGGGCTACAACGTCTACGTTTGCAACAAATGTACATTTGAATATAAAGGCGCTTTCGTCGCGCCTACGGGCCACACGCTCACATCCTCTGTGACCGCGCCCACCTGCGACGCTGAGGGTTACACCACCCACACCTGCGAATGCGGATATACATACAAAGCAAGCTACACAAAGCCGCTCGGTCACTCCTATTCAAAAACTGTCATCGACGCGACCTGTGAGGCGCAGGGCTACACGGTGAACCTTTGTGCCGTTTGCACGGCATCCTTTATATCGAATCTAACTCCCCCGCTTCCCCACGATATGACGGTAACGGTCACACCGCCCGACTGTGATGACGAGGGATTTACGAAAAAGGAGTGCAAAAACTGTGAGTATGAATTTGTCACGGACATCGTCGCGCCCCTCGGTCACGCGCTCTCCTCTGTTGTGACGGATCCGTCCTGCGAAAGCGAGGGCTTTACGACCTACACCTGCATGGATCCCGACTGTGAATTTGAGTATATTTCAGACTTCACAAAGCCCACGGGGCACACGATAACACTCACGCAAAAGCACGCGAGCTCTAGAGAGCCCGGCTATATCAAGCACACCTGCCCTTGCGGCTATGAGTACACCGACCACATAATGCCTACCGACGTTTTCACGGGCGGATTTGCCGACTTTGACACGCCCTTTGCCAGAGGCATCGACGTCTCGAAGTGGAACGGAGACCTCGACTTTGAGGCGATAAAGGCGGCAGGCTTTGATTTCGTTATCCTCAAGGCGGGAAGCATTGTGGGCAAGGACGACAAGTTCGAGGAAAACTATACCGCGGCAAAGGCGGCGGGGCTTGACGTTGGCGCTTATTTCTACTGCTACGCGAAAAATCTCGACGAGATAGACGAGGAGGCGGAGCTTTTCCTCTCATGGCTTGACGGCAAGCAGTTTGAGTACCCCGTTTATCTTGATATTGAAGATCCCTCGCAGGTGGAGCTCGGCAG
Organism: Eubacteriales bacterium; assembly: GCA_045653105.1. Lineage (GTDB taxonomy): Bacteria > Bacillota > Clostridia > Oscillospirales > CAG-272 > HGM12713. The sequence goes on along the minus strand of JAZOLL010000006.1, from coordinate 8,249 downwards.
CTCTCTGCTCACGAATATGTGCGTCCGCTTTATCGAAAAACTTCACACCGAGGGATATTTCTGCGGAATATACGTCAACAACAACTGGCTTATGAATCTGCTTGACACAGAGAGAATAACCACCTATTTTGACGTATGGTACGCGAGATACAAGACGGAGGATATCGAGGTCTGGGGAGAGGACTGGATAGACAGACTTGCGATGTGGCAGTACACCGACGCGGGTGTTATCGGCGAGCACGAGTACCCGTTTGACATGAATCTTGTTTACCGCGACTATCCCACGCTTATAAAGGAATGGGGATACAACGGGTTTGATATACAAAGAAAGGAAGAAAAATGAGCTACAACTTTTTTGCATATATGGCGAGAATGAAGCTGATCCGCCGCTGGAGTCTTATGAAGTCCACGAGCGATGAGAACATTGCGGAGCACTCCGCGCAGGTGGCGCAGATCGCGCACGCCTTGGCGGTGATAAAAAATCGTATGTTCGGCGGCAACCTGAACACTGACCGCATAGCGTCGGCGGCGCTCTATCACGAGACGAGCGAGGTGCTCACGGGAGATCTCCCCACGCCGATAAAATACTACAACCCCGAGATACGCGATTCCTACAAGAAGATAGAAAAGACCGCAAACGACAAGCTCATCTCGATGCTCCCCACCGAGCTTCAAGCGGACTACCGCGAGCTGATCGAGATCCCCGCAGACTCCTACGAGCACGCGCTCATCAAGGCGGCGGATAAGCTTGCGGCGTATATCAAGTGCGTGGAGGAGCTCCGCTCGGGAAACAAAGAATTCTCAAAGGCAGAGACGGCGCTGAAGCGCGAGCTTGCAAACTACTTCAAGTATGACGAGGTCAAGTATTTTTACGACACCTTTGCACCCACATTTAAGAAAACTCTTGATGAGTTGGAGTGATCTTTGATGGCAGAAGGGGAGAAAACTTTTTTAAAAAAGTTTTCTCCCCTTCAATGTTTGCGTCGCAATCTCGACGCCGCCCCAAAATTCACAAATGCTCACAGAATAGGTAACAAAATATTAAAAAAATAATGATATCATTATATATGGAAAAGTATTTATTCTAATTTTTAAATATCAAAAAGCGGAGAAAAACATGCTTGAACTCAGAAACATTCTAAAAATCTATCCCTCGGCGGATAACCCCGTCAGAGCTCTTGACGGTGTCTCTCTCAAGTTCAGAGAGAGCGAGTTCGTCTCGATCCTCGGTCAGTCGGGTTGTGGAAAGACCACTCTCCTTAACATAGTGGGCGGTCTTGACGGCTACACCGACGGCGACCTCATCATCGACGGTGTCTCAACAAAAAATTTCGGCGACAGAGACTGGGATGCCTACAGAAACCACTCTATAGGCTTCGTTTTCCAGAGCTATAACCTCATTCCCCACCAGACAGTACTTCAGAACGTTGAGCTTGCGCTGACGATCTCGGGCGTTTCAAAGGCGGAAAGACGCAGACGCGCTAAAGAAGCCCTTGAAAAGGTCGGTCTTGGCAATCAGCTCTCAAAGCGCCCCAATCAGCTCTCGGGCGGTCAGATGCAGAGAGTTGCTATCGCCCGCGCTATCGTCAACGACCCCGAGATAATCCTCGCTGACGAGCCTACAGGCGCGCTTGACACAGAGACCAGCGTTCAGGTCATGGATATCCTCAAGGAGATATCAGAGAATAGACTTGTAATAATGGTAACTCACAACCCCGAGCTCGCAGAGCAGTATTCCTCGCGTATCATCAGAATGCTCGACGGAAAGATAATAAACGACTCCTGCCCCCTCACCGACGACGAGTGCGTCAACGAGCAGAAAAAAGAGATAGTTAAAGCGCAGGCAAAGAAAAAGGGCAAGCGCCCCTCTATGTCAAGGGCGACATCCTTCTCGCTCTCGCTCAAGAACCTCTTTACCAAAAAGGGCAGAACGATACTCACGTCCTTCGCGGGCTCTATCGGTATCATAGGCATCGCGCTTATCCTTGCGGTGTCTCAGGGTATGACCGCGTACATCGACAATGTGCAGGAGAGCACCCTCTCGGTTTATCCTCTGACTCTTGAGGAAACTACCGTTGACCTCTCCGCTATGCTTGAGGGCTTTATGAACGCGGGCGAGGGCGGTGACCACGAGCTCGACGCGGTCTATAAGGACTCTGTTATCGGCGATATGGTCGACGCTCTCTCAAAGATGGAGACGAGCGAGAACGACCTCGCGGCGTTCAAGCTCTTCCTTGAAGAGGAGCTTGCGAAAGAGGATTCCGAGCTTGCAAAGGCGATAAGCGGAATCCAGTATTCCTACGCGCTCTCCCCCACAGTATATACAAAAAATCCTGACGGAACTATCATAAAGTCCGACTCGAATGAGCTTATGATGGAAATGCTCACAAAGTTCATGTTCAAGATCTCCACGGGCGAAGCAAACTCCGAGGACGTATCCTCCTCAATGTCTGCTATGAGCTCTAACCCCATGGCTTCTATGATGTTCTCAAATCAGATGTGGCAGGAGCTCCTTCCCTCTCTTGACGGCAAGAGTCCGATAAATCCGCTTCTCCACGAGCAGTATGACCTCATTCACGGAACTTGGCCCAACGAAAAGGACGAGATAGTCCTTGTGGTCAACGAAAACAATGAGCTCGACGACCTCACACTCTACTCTCTCGGTCTTATCTCGAGAGAGGAGATAGACAGAATTGTCGACTCGGCGGCAAGCGGAAAGCCGCTCAACGCAGATATGCAGAAATGGTCCTATGAGGAGATCTGCGGACTTAGCTTCAAGGTAGTGTTCCCCTATGACCGCTATGAAAAGATAGGAAATGTTTTCGTTGATATCAGCAAGATAACAACCGAGGGCGGCGGTCTCTCTAAGCTCTACGACGAAGCGATGGATCTCCGCGTGGTCGGTATCATTCGTCCGTCGGATAAGGTGGACGCTCACATGCTCACCGGCGCTATCGGATACACGCACATGCTCACAGAGCATATAATCAAAGAGGCTGCCGATGCCGAGGTCGTAAAGGCGCAGCTTAAGACTCTGGAGATAGATATCCTGACAGGACTTCCCTTTGAATCCTCTACGGGACTTCTCACAAACGAGGAAAAGCAGATAGCCTTCAAGTCTTACGTAGCAAAGCTTTCAATGGCGGACAAGGCAAAGGCTTTCTTTGAAATCAGATATCTCAACAAATTGGCGGAGTCTCTCGATCAAACGATCGAGCAAGTGTATGCGGGCATGGCGCAAATGCCTAAAGAAACGCTCATCGATCAGTTTGCTGTAGCGTTTGCGGAACAGCTGAAGGTCTCCCCGGACGAAGCTAAGGAATATTTGGCAGGTCTTTCGGATGCGGAATTTGAAAAACTGCTTCGCGCGGGCGCCGAAGAGCAGGCAAAAGCTACGATAAAAGGCATTTTGGAGATGGAGCTCGCTATGAGCCACCCCGAGCCTAAAGACAGAGCAGACGCGCTTGATGAAGAGATCAACACTTATACCTCCGAGCAGTGCGCTCTCTACTACGACGAGATCTCCGAGTTCTCAAAGTCTACCTATGAGGATAATCTCAAGCTCATCGGCGCGCTTGACCTGGATTCTCCCTCAAAGATCAACCTCTACGCTTCTTCCTTTGAAAACAAGGATATAATCGTTGACGCGATCTCTCGCTACAACGACTCTGTTGACGACGCAAAGAAGATATCCTACACAGACTTCCTCGGTATAATGATGTCCTCTATCACAACTATCATCAACGCTATATCCTACGTGCTCATCGCGTTCGTATCTATATCTCTTATAGTTTCCTCGATAATGATCGGCGTTATCACTCTCATCTCGGTTCAGGAAAGAACCAAGGAGATCGGAATACTCCGCGCTATAGGTGCTTCCAAGAGAGATGTTTCGAGTCTCTTTAACGCGGAAACTCTTATCATCGGATTTGCCTCCGGTATGCTCGGTGTTATCGTAACATATCTCCTCTGCATACCGATAAATCTGATACTCCACGCGGTGACGGGTATCCCCACGCTCAGCGCTCAGCTGCCGATAGTTGCGGCTATCATTCTCGTTGCGATCAGTATGATCCTCACGCTCTTCTCGGGAATCATTCCCTCCAGAAGCGCCGCAAAGAAGGACCCCGTGGTCGCGCTCAGAACCGAATAAGCTAACAAAAAGCCGTTTCGGTGGCTTTCGCCCACCGAAACGGCAATATAACAGGTGATATAATGGGAAAATTCAAACAAAAGCTCTATAGATTCATGTACGGAAGATACGGCTATGACAAGCTCTCAAAGACCCTCCTTTGGGTCTATGCGGGTATGCTCCTTGTATATACTGTCCTCTCACTTTTTGTGGAGTCCGTGTTCTTCTATTTCGCATATACCACGGCGTCCTTCGCGCTGATAATCTACATACTCTACAGAACCATGTCGAGAAACATCGCAAAAAGACGCGCGGAAAACGCAAAATTCGAGGCGTTCTTCAAGCTCCGTAAAAACAAACGCAGAGACAGAAAAACTCACGTCTACCGCAAATGCCCACAGTGCAAGGCGCAGCTCCGACTTCCAAAAGCAAAGGGTAAGCACACCGTCTGTTGCCCGCGCTGCAGCCACCGCTTCACCACCCGTGGGTGATCGGGGATGGGTGCGATAACGGCATGACCGAGCCTCAGCGTAAAGCAGAAAATAGGGAGAGAACTTTCAAAAAAGTTCTCTCCCTATTTTGCGTTATTTCCTATTCTTACTTCTTCAAAGAAGCGACGAGACCGATAACACCGTCGATCGCGAGAAGGATACCAACGATAACGATCATAATGTCAATGCCGTTACCGAAAGCAAGCATAAGACCAACAACAGCTGTAAGTACGGGGAATACAAACTCAAGCGCGTTCTTGTCTTTCTTCTTGAAAACATCAACGAGAGCAAGGATACCCTTTACAGCGATAAGTATACCGAGTACGAGGAGTACGATGGTAACTGCTACCCAACCGAGAACGATGATAGCGATACCGATGATAAGGCTGATAGCGCCGCTGGTCCAGTTCTTCTTGATGAGGTCAAGCGCGCCCATCACAACAAAGACTACACCTGCGATCGTCATTGCCCAGCCGATAGTCGCGGACTTAAAGATCACGAGAAGAAGGCCGAGCGCGATGTAGATAAGCGAGGAAAAAAGCTCTGAATTTTTTTTCATTTCCATAATTATTTCTCCTTTTTTAAAAATTTTTCTTGCTTTGATGAGTACATTATAGCATATTATATTCGATTTTGCAACTTCAAATGAAAAATTTCAGGCTGCAAATACCAAAAAATTTCAAAAAAATAGGGAGATTTTCTTGCGAAAGACGTCAAACCGTGGTATAATTATGTAGAAAAACAGTATTTTTATGCTTTTTGTGAGACTTTTCGGAGGTATTCATGAAAAAATCATCTAAAAAAGGACTTAATATAAGTGTTCGCTCGTTTATTACCGCGCTTGTCGTAATATTCGTGCTTATGGTCGTGACCTATGCGCTCACGCTCTTCATCCCGGGCGGAAGCTATGAACGCGTGCCCGATGCTGAGGGCAACCTCGTAATAAACGAGTCAAGCAAGTTCACAGAGACCGAGGGCGGCATTCCTTTCTGGAAATGGCTCCTCTCCCCTATTCTCGTGCTCGGCGCTGAGGGCAACGGCGCTCTCATCGCGGTCATCGCGTTCCTTATCGTCATCGGCGGTGTGTTCAACGCTCTCGACCGCTGCGGACTTATCGAATATATGCTCGGCAAGATCTCTCACCGCTACGGTGGTGCGAGATACAAGCTCATGGCGGTAATACTTCTCTTCTTCATGGCGCTCGGCGCGGCTATCGGCTCATTTGAGGAGTGCGTGCCGCTCGTTCCGATCGTGGTCGCGCTTGCTATCCACCTCGGCTGGAACGCCATTACAGGCGTTGCGATGAGCCTTCTCGCAGTCGGCTGCGGCTTTGCATCCGGTGTTTGTAACCCCTTCACCGTCGGTGTCGCTCAACAGCTTGCGGGACTTCCGATGTTCTCGGGCGTTTGGCTCAGACTTTTGTCCTTCGTCTTGATATACGGACTTTTGCTTCTCTTCGTTATGCTCTACGCGAAAAAGATAGAGCGCCCCGTCGAATCCTTTGAGGGAGATGATTTCAAGTCAGACCCCAAAATGGACAAGGGACTTATCTCTTTCGTTACTATCCTCGGTGTCGGCATCGTCACGATACTCACCTCCGGCTTTATCCCCGCAATTCAGGACTACACAATGGTCATCGTTGCGGTCACCTTCCTCATCGGCGGTGTTACCGCTACTCTCGTTTGCGGAATGGGCGGAAAGATGCTCGGCAAGAGCGCGCTTGACGGAGTTGTCAGCATTTTACCCGCGGTAATTATGATACTTATGGCGTCCTCGATAAAGTACACTATGGAGGAGGCGGGCATTCTCGACACAATGCTCCACGCGGTCATAGGCGCGGCAGGACATCTGCCCAGATGGTCGTTGATACTCTTTATATATCTCGTTATGCTCATCGCGGAGTTCTTCATTCCCTCGGGCTCGGCAAAAGCGTTCATGCTTATGCCGATCATCATTCCGATCGCGAATATCTTTGATATCTCCGCTCAGCTCTGTATCGTAGCTTTCGCGTTTGGTGACGGATTCTCAAACGTGTTCTACCCCACAAATCCCGCGCTGCTCATAAGCCTTGGACTTTCCGAGACCAGCTATACCGACTGGTTTAAGTGGAGCTGGAAGTTCCAGCTCGCAAACCTTGCCCTCACCTCGGGTATCCTCCTCTTCGGACTCGCTGTTGGATATTGATAGATCAAAGACATAAAGTGGAGAGGAAAACTTTTCAGAAAAAGTTTTCCTCTCTACTGCACCCCCACACCCCTCAAAAACTTTTGAAGGGTGTGGGGTTTTTATTTAAATGTTTGCCGCTATGGATATTTTTACGCTTTCACGCATAGATTGTAGAAAAATCCATGCGGAGAAAACCATGAAAAAGATACTGCTGGTATTCGGCACACGGCCCGAAGCGATAAAAATGTGTCCTCTTGTAAACGAGCTGAAGACAAGAGAAAATATAAAGACCTTGGTCTGCGTAACGGGTCAGCACCGTCAGATGCTCGACCGGGTTCTCAGCGCGTTCAACGTCGAGCCGGATTACGACCTCTCGATAATGAAGGACAAGCAGACGCTCTTTGACCTGACTGTAAATATCCTTGACCGCATCAGAGGTGTTCTCGAGGAAGAAATGCCCGACGCGGTGCTCGTTCACGGAGACACCTCAACGGCATTTGTCACCGCGCTCGCTTGCTTTTATCTTCAGATACCCGTCGGGCACGTCGAGGCGGGACTTCGCACCTACAATATCTACAGCCCCCATCCCGAGGAATTCAACCGCCGGGCGGTCAGCATAATCTCAAAATACAATTTTGCTCCCACCGAGATCTCAAAGGAGAATCTTCTCCGCGAGGGTAGAGATAGCTCAAGCATTTACGTTACGGGCAACACCGCGATCGACGCGCTGAGCACTACGGTTCGTGAGGACTATACACACCCCGAGCTTGAATGGGCAAAGGACAGCCGTCTGATCATGATAACGGCGCACCGCAGAGAAAACCTCGGAGAGCCGATGCACGCGATGTTCCGCGCGATCCGTCGCGTTATGGAGGAGCATTCCGACGTCAAGGCGATATACCCCATTCACATGAACCCCGTTGTCCGTCAGGCGGCAGAGGAGGAGCTCGGCTCACTTGACAGACTTCACATCATCGAGCCGCTTGACGTACTTGATTTTCACAACTTTCTGGCGCGAAGCTATATGATCCTCACCGACTCGGGCGGCATTCAGGAGGAAGCGCCCTCTCTGGGGAGGCCTGTTCTTGTTATGCGAGACACCACCGAGCGCCCAGAGGGAATAAAGGCGGGAACACTCAAGCTTGTAGGTACTGACGAGCAGGTGATTTATGAAAACTTCAAGCGCTTGCTTGAGGACAAGAGTGCATACGATGCTATGTCAAAGGCAAGCAATCCTTACGGAGACGGCATGTCTTGTAAACGAATCGCGGATATTTTGGAACATTAAAAAAGCAGAAGCTTTAAGCTTCTGCTTTTTGTTGTATAACGAAAACCACGCGATAGTCGCGTGGTTCAAAAGAGGTTAACCGATGAGAAGAATCAAACAAAATATAGTGTGAGAACGCTCCTGTGCCAAAGGCTCCCTTGTGTAAAGGGAGCTGTCAGCGAAGCTGACTGAG
>JAZOLL010000005.1:0-25112 GCA_045653105.1 Eubacteriales bacterium | reverse complement strand
GTGCTGTGGCATAAGCCACCCGTTCCCCCGAGGAGTATCGCGACCTCGGGCTGAGCGTCAAATGAGCGATGACCGTGCATCGGCGGTTCGCCATTGAACCGATCACGCAAAAAATGGCTACCTGCGAGAGAAGTCTGTCCGCTGACGTCTTTTAAGGGGAAATCTAAATAACGGACTGCACTCGGAGAAAGTCATATCAAGAGGTTTTCGGACAGGGGTTCGATTCCCCTCGGGTCCACCAAAACACAAAAGGGAACATACTTAGGTATGTTCCCTTTTGTGTTTTGCTCACTTCGTGAGGGGAATCGAACGCAGTGACAAAACTTATAATTTTTTCTTCTTGACATATTTTTCATAAAACGATATAATTAATATGTATATACCATGGCACATTTTAAAATCAAAAGGAGAAAAAACATGAAAAGAAAGCTTATAGCACTCATTTGCATTCTTGCACTTATGCTTCCCATGGCAGTTATGCCCACATTGGCTGCCTCAACCACAAGCAACTATATGAGCCCATTAGTAGATGCAAGTACCCCTTCAGACGTTGACTATTCCTTTGCCGTTATCGGAGATTTGCAGTCTATGTCTTGGTCCGACAACAAATACGGAACGACCTATACTAAGTCCATCGGCGATTGGCTCATAGACAACAGAAAAACCAGAGACATCGAATATGTTTTCGGCCTCGGCGATACGGTAGATACTCTTATATCATATCCTGAAGGATATAACCCCACCGTTAACAATCCCAAAGAATGGAACGTAGCGGTAACCAATATCTTCAAGCCTCTTGCAGACAACGAAATTCCCTATTCTGTAGTCCGCGGAAATCATGACGATGTACCGGGATACAATTCCTATATTGCCAAAGATTATTACAGAGCTCAGATGGATGGCTTCTACTCTGATTCTGATAACGACTCAAAGTCTAACTCCTTCAGAAAAATAGTGGCAAACGGCCAGAAATATCTTATGCTTGCTCTTGACTATGAGGCAAGTGACAGCGTTATCGAGTGGGCAAATGAGGTCATCGCCGCAAACCCCGACCACAGAGTTATCGCTTCTATCCATGTTTATCTTGACGGTTATTCTTCAACCACCAAGCCTGCATATCTTTCCACTGCAAACGACGGATTTTTCGAAGCCAATGTTCCCTATGAATACGATGAATCTCAGACCAACAACTATTGGTACTATAGCTTTAGCGGAAAGAAGCTTTGGAACAATCTTTTCTCAAAGCATGAAAATATGTTTATGGTCCTTTGCGGTCACGATGCACTTCCCAATCCTGTAATCAATACAAGAACGGGTAATAACGGCAACAAGGTTTTAGAGCTTCTCGTTGACACATCTAAATACGATTTGGAGTATACAAACTCTTACGGTGGCGGATTTATGATGCTCCTTAACATCAGAGAAAACTCAGATTCTGTCGAAGTAGAGATGGAGTATTTTTCTCCCTATATAGCAACTGAAAATCACATGGATCTGGACATTTCCAGTGCCTCGGCTACTGTTACAAAAACCTTTACAGGTCTTCCTACAGTTGACATCTCCCTCCCCCAGACAAATCAAACTGCGTCCGTAAGAATCTCAACCAAGAACAACGGACTTCGTTTCAAGACAAATATTATCAAGGAAACAATTGACAATCTTATAAATACTTACGGCGCGGAAAACGTTGGAGTAGGAACACTCATAGCTCCTACAGATACACTTGGAGGCGCGGCACTCACACATAAAGTTGCCACACCGTTTGTTGACGTCAAGGCAACTGTTGATCAGCCCTTTGCTGATGATGGCACAACACTCACATATGCCGGATCTCTTTCAAAGATAAAGCTTGAAAACCTTGACAGAGACTTCACAGCTGTAGGATATATCTCCTACAAAGATGGAAGCGGTAATACACACTACATTTACAGTGATTCTTCTTGTACAAGAAGCATCAACTACGTTGCAACCGCAGCGCTGAACGATAACTCTGCAGGCTACACGTTGGCTCAGCTGGCTATTATAGAACAGCTCACACTCAAGTATCATCAGGATATTGTAAAAGACCCCTTCGGAAAAGACCCCTTCTAAAATCAAACAAAAATAAAGGACAGAGAATTTTCTCTGTCCTTTTCTTTTGCCGTTATCAGCCGGCGGTCTTTACCATATAATCGATTCCGACCACCGCGCTGTCTCTGAATGTTACTATAAGATTTTTATTACCAGAAACATATGTGTAAGACGCTGTTGCGCTGTTTGCGGGAGAGCCGAGCTTGCTCTTCACATCGCTCTGTGTAGAGCCCATCTTTATTCCCTCGGGAGTGGATATCGTATCGTCAAGCAAAACTATTTTGTCAATAGTACTTGATTTGTCGGTAGTAAGAACGTACACCTCAACGGATGTGTAAACATATTTTGTGAGTGTTCCCTGCCCGCCGCAGCTTCCGACAGGAGAGGAGCTCTTGGGAGAGCCGAGTGCCGAAATGACCGCATCAGCAGAAGCGCCAAGCTCAACCTTTACAGTGCCTACGTTGACAAAAAAGCTTACCTTTGAGCCCTTATCCGAAGAGTCCTTGTCGTCGTCCTTATATCCGTCATCCGACTTGCAGGCAACAAGTGCAAAAAGCATAAGCGCGCACAAAAGAAGCGCCAATATTTTTTTCATAAACTATACCTCTCTTTTATTTGTTTCTATCTCTGTAATAAGCCTCAAGGCGAGGAGACCACGCCATAGAGAGCGTTTCATCAGCCCTCTTGTCCTCAAGTCCGTGCGAGCTTTTAAGTATCTCACCGAAATAACGGGTCAGCTTTTCCGCGCCGTACACGTTAAGGTGAGCGCCCGCGTCATAGGTGTCGGTCGACCAGTCAATACCGATCTCGTCTGCCTTGGGAATAAAGTTGTAATACGCAAGGGAGTGCTCGTTTGCGTATTCCACTATCTGTGCGTCTCTCTCCTCGTGCCACCAATAAGCCCAGAAGTTCGTGGGCGCTTTGACAAGGATGAGCTCTATACCGCACTCCTCACAAAGCTCTCGCATCATATCGAGATAACGCCACGCGTTCTCTGCTATCTCATAATCGTATTCTCTACCCGCGGAAAAATCCGTCTGCGGAACGACACCCGTCTGCATAAGGTATCCACTGTGCGACACCTTGGGCGACGAGAACGCGTATCTGAAATCGTCAGCGCCAAGCTCTGTTATTCTCGAGTGGAAGCGAAGAAGCGGAAATACGTACTGAAGAAAACTCTCTTTTTCCGTCATCGAAGCTCTTATCGCGTCTATTTTCGACCTTGACCAGCGCATGCCGTCAAGCGTCATTCTGTTATATGCCTCGCTCTGCGGCTCGCCGTATTTCATTGCCATAACGTTAAAGACTACCGCCTTGGGGGTCTCGTATCTGAGTGTTTCCTCAAGCAGGTAATAGGAGTGCCAGACAAGCTGCTGGGCGCTTCCTCTGATATATGAGCTGATGCCGTAATCCTCCCAAAGGACAGCAGGCACAAAGCTCTCGTACACCTCGCAGTCACCCACGAAGATAACGTCGTGTCCGCCCGCCTCGGCATAGTATTCCGATATGAGTGCGCCCTCTTTGTTGTCGGTGTACTTCGGTGTAACAAGCGCACCGAGCAGAGTAAGCAAAAGGGCTATAATAAGAATCGCGGCGAGTGATATAATAATACGTTTTTTCATATCTTCACCTCGCTCAGAATTGGTTGTAAATAAACTGGCTCGCGTCATATCCGATACTGTAAGCGCCAAAGAGGAGTATTAGTATAAATAGAGTACCGAAAACGCACCAGGAAAGCGCAGGTCTATCGTAAAGGCGGTCTCTGATGCTCCGCTCTTTACCGAGCGAGCTGACCGCAAACATCAAGGCACAGCCTATCGCAACTATGATATAGTCGGTAAGCGAAAGCCCGAGCGCGGATATACCGCCGCCGAGCGCCTCGCCGATATTCCACTCGGTGAACATACTTCCCCACATTCTGAAGGTGAGGGAGACGTTTCTGTAACAGTCGAGCGATCGGATAAGACCCATAAGGAGAAAGGTTCTTGTCGCCATAAAAGCTCCGTAGAAGCGGTTTTCCGAGAGCGTGGGAAATCTCTTATGGAATCTCTCATAAAGCGGCTTGAACTCACGCGAGATAAGAATTACCGCGCAGTTGAGAAGTCCCCAAACGATAAAGTTCCAGCCTGCTCCGTGCCAAAGGCCCGTCAAAAACCAAGTGATTATCGTGGCAAGATACACAGGCACTCGTTTGCCCACGGATTTGCCAAACCACTTTCTACTCTTTTTGGATATCGCCTGCATAGGACGGCTGACGGATAGCGGATAGAACACGTAATCTGTAAACCACGTGCCCATCGTGATATGCCATCTGTTCCAGTACTCGTCAGTAGATCTCGAGGAGAACGGACGGTTAAAGTTCTCCGCAAGCTTTATGCCGAGCGCCTCGGCAATACCGATAGTTATGTCGATTCCACCCGTAAAGTCTGCATAAATCTGGATAGAATAAAGGATTATCAAGAGAAATACGTAAAATCCGCCAAACACCTCGGGAGTCTCGATGACAGTATTGACCGCGACGAGCACTCTGTCGGCTATAACAAGCTTTTTAAAGTATCCCCAAAGGATACGCTGAACTCCGTATGTAAATGTTTTTCTCTCAAATCGTCTCTCTGCCGTAAGCTGTTCGCCAAGTGCGGAAAATCTCGAGATCGGTCCTTGAACCAGCTGAGGAAAAAAGGAGATAAAGAGCGCGAGCTTGAAGGGGTTTCGCTCGGCAGTCGCCTTTGCTCTGTAAACGTCGATAAGATATCCCATACTCTGGAACGTATAAAAGGATATGCCGAGAGGGAGCACGAGCGAGGGTATCGAGAGCGAGCTCTCTGCTCCAAATGTGTGGAGCAAGGAGTTGATATTCACGACCGCAAACGCGGTGTATTTCAGTACCGCAAGGATACCGAAATTGAGTATCACACCCGAAAGCAGCACGAAAAGACGATGCCTTTTCGCGCGCGCCTTGTATGCCTTTCGCTCGTCCTTAGAAAGCGTTGTGCCGTCGCCCGAAAGGTATCTCTGCTCCGCCTCGCTCATACGCGCCATAATTACGGCTGTAGCGTAGACAGAGAGCGTCGTGACACCTATAAAGGCAAGATATTTAAGCCCTGCGAGCGCGTAGAAAATATAGCTCGCGCAAAGGAGCAAGGGCCACTGAAACTTTTTCGGCAGGACGTAGTACAAAAGCAAGACTCCCGCCAAAAAAGCCAAGAACTCATAAGATGTAAAAAGCATTACACGTCTCCGTTAAAGTTGATATCAAGCCTCGTCAAGTCTTGAAATGAGTGCCCAAAGAGCCGACGCGGAGTTGAAGTTTTCGGGGATTATCTCCTCGGGGGGGATTCTCACGTCAAACTCCGAGCTGACTTCGGTTATGATAGCGACAACGTCGAGAGAGTCGAGTATTCCGTCGTCGATAAGCGCCTCCTCCGACTCAAAATCAACGTCGTCGTGAAGGTCGCGCAGTATTTCCAAAAGTTTTTCCATTTTTATATCTCCAAAATTAAATTATTATTGACCGAGCGTCATAGCGCGCTCACGAAGGGTTCGTCTGTCTATCTTTCCGTTGTCGGTAAGCGGCATAGCGGGGAGCGATTCACATACCGCAGGGAGCATATACACAGGAAGTCTCTCCTTGAGGTATTTCTGCACATCGGCACTAGTAATATCTCCCACGAAGAAAAGAACTATCCTGCGCGCCTCTTTGTCGTAGCAACAGCAGGCTCTCTTGACCTCAGAGCTCGTAAGTGTCACCGCCTCTATCTCGCCAAGCTCAATTCTGTGACCCATATGCTTTATCTGTGAGTCGCGGCGCGTCAAAAATACAAGCTCGCCATACTCGTTGTATTTTCCGATATCACCCGTTCTGTATATCAGCTCGGGATAGACGGAATTGAGCGGATTCTGAACGAATGCCTCGTCAGTTCTCTCGCGGTTGTTGTAATATCCCATCGTCACACAGGTTCCTCTGATACAGATCTCGCCATCCTCAAAGGGCGCGGCTTCCCTGCCCTCGTCGGTTATCAGCATTATATCCGTGTTGTCAAAGGGGCGTCCTATCGGTATCGGCTCAGACTCTTCAAGCTCTCTGTCAGCTCTCCAAAAACAGGACATACCCGTCGCCTCGGTAGGGCCGTAAAGATTGAAAAATCTCGCGTTTGGAAGCACCTCGCGCCACATTTTATAGTCCTTTTTCGGAAAGACCTCACTGCCGAAAGCAACAGTGTGCAGATATTCGGGTCTCACTACGTCAAACGCGCCGAGAGCGGATACCTGCGTAAAGGCAGACACCACCCAGCAGACCGTGTTTATCTTGTAGGTGTTGAGATATTCGATAAGCCTTACGGGGAAGGAAAAGTTCATCTTCGGGATAAAATATGTCGTCGCACCAAGCTTTAGCGTGGGCATTATCTCCTTGAGAGGAGCATCGAAATAAAGGGGTGTCTGGTTTCCGAAAACAGTATCACCCGTAAACTCGAGAGCCTTGCAAAGCGCCTCTGTGTAGTCTATCACCGAGCGGTGACAAGCCACAACGCCCTTGGGTACACCCGTAGAGCCCGACGTGAACACAACGTAAATAGGATCTGTATCTATCTGTCGCGCGCGTACCGAGTTGAGTGCCGCCTCGTCGATCTCGCCCCCTGCTATCTCGTCAAACGCGAGAAGCGTTGGCATACCGAACGCCTCTGCCTTTTTGTAGGCTCTAGCGTCCGCTATCATGATCTTCGCGCTGAGGTTTTCAATTATAGTTCTCACTCTCTCCGCGGGGGTTTTGGGATCTATACAAACGTAAAAGCAGCCCGCGTAGATAACACCGAAAAAGGCAGACATCACGTTTGGATGCTTGTCCATAAATACGACCACCGCCTCGCGGTGCGCTCCCTTTGAAATAAGGGCTGAGCCTATCGCCTTTGCCGACCTTTGCAGCTCGCCAAAGGTAAGATCGCTCTTCCCATCGGAAAAAGCAAGCTTTTCGGGTACGGCAAGTGCCGTACTCTCAAGATATTCAAGTATATTTTTCATCATATCGGTATTCCCCGATCACAAAATTTTATTTGTTTATAATATCGGTCTCGAGTGTAGGATATCCCGCATCGTTAAACGCATAGAATCCTCCGCCTGCATCACCTCTACGCGTAACGTAGCTTTTGCGCTGCGCATCTGTAAAGAGACAGCCGTTTCCGCCAAGCGTGAATCTACCCGCAAGTATCGTTGCATCATAGAAATACCATCTGGGATTTTTTGAATCTCCGATATTCACCATATGCCAGAAATGTGTTCCGCTCGTATCTCCGTCAACCGATGCTCCCGCAGTTCGCTGTATGTCACGGTTTTCGATGCCGAAATAAAGGAAGAATGCCTTGGATAGCGCAAAGTAAGTATAGCAGTCTCCGTTTCCTCTATCCAACGCAAGCCACGCTTCTCTTCTCCAGTCACTTCTGTCGGTAAGAGAAACATCAACGAAATCTATAGTACTCTCGTCGCAGACGTAAGCATAAATGCGTCTTACCTGCTCCTCCTTGCTCATATTCTTTGTAATTCCGAGAGAAGCCGCCTTTTCTCCTATTCTTGCAAGAAGCTTTTCGTCGGTTATGTTGTCAACGTAAATATTCACGGGAACTTCAAGCGTCGCCGTATTTCCCGCCGCATCGATTGCGGTGTATTTTGCCTTGTACGTTCCCTCTTTGCTCGTATCTACAGCAGAGGAATCCACCGTCAAGGTCGCACCGAAGCAGTTGTCTATGACCTCAACGCCCGCAGTATAGGCAATGCCCTCTCCAACGTAGCCCGTAATAGCTTCGGGCGCTTTAATTGTTGGCGGTACGGTATCGACTACCACGTTTACGTTTGCCTCGTAGTTTTTCTTGTTTCCGTACTTATCCGAGAGCTCTATCTCAACCTCATAAGTACCAAGTTCTTGCGGCTTTATGTTGTTTTTTGTAAATTTAGCCGTGTACTCGGACGCGTCGGTGATGTTTTTGAAAAAGTCGATAGCCGCCGCCTCGGTTCCCTGATGCAGGTCAAGCACGACGAACTCCGCCTTCGGAGGCTTTGTATCCTCAACGATAAGCTTTACCTTTACACGTCTGCCACCGTAAATAATGTATATCTCATATTCGCCCGGCTCGTCGAAGCTTCCGTCCTCCGCGCCAAAATCATACACCGCACCGGTCTTTCCGCCCGAGAGAGTATAAGCGTTTGGCAACTCCTCGCCAAGCTCAAGCCGATATTCTATATTAGCGTTCGCAAGATCCACCGCCAACGCTACCGTCAGCGCAAGGAAAAGCACACCGAGTACAGAAAGTGTTATCCAAACCGCGGAGAATGCTTTTTTTCTATATATTTTTACGGCATTGTAAAGACCGACAATTCTCTTGTTTTTCAAGTATATTACCCTCCGAAAAGCAAAAATTTGGGAGTAGAAAATCTCTTTTTATTATAGCATTTTTATCGCGTTCTTGTCAAGCAAGAGCACCGCTTATTCTCTTTTTTCAGAGGCTTTTTTCAAGGGTCTCATCGGCTCGAATGCAACGAGTAAAACCCTCGATACCAAGTACAAAAGTGAAAGCCCCAGCATAAGCTCGCCAAAGAGAGGCAGCGCATCCTTTATAAGCACGACGCGAACCGTATAAGCAAAGGGGAAAAGCGCGAGTATCGCGTCTATAAAATAAACGTCTCTCAAAAGAATCGAGACTAAAACGCTAACCGCCACCATCAGCGCGATATCAAGTATCAGCCGCTGAAAGCCCTCCTTTGCCGCCGCGCTTATCCTCATCTCAAGCTTGCCGATGTCCATCGCAAAAGGATCTGCATAAGCCGCCGTTTTTTTAGCAAAGAACCAAAGCCACGTGCCAAAGAGCGCTATCGCTCCACCGCAGACGTTCGCACACATAAATCCTCTGCGCTTACCGTCAAGACCGTCAAGATACACCGCGTGTATAATGCTTCCGAGGGTGTGGAGAGATGCAAAGATCAGATACAGCATCGGGTACTCATCGTTGCTTATCTTATCCGTAGAATATAGGTTGATCGCCTGAAAGAAAGGAAAAAGGGATACCGCAAAGCTTATATACGGCAGGCGGTGAAACACCCTGCCAGCCACCACCGACACCGCCAAAAGCAGTATCAGAATTAGAAATCCGCGGTAGTCGTTCACCTCTCTAGGATCAAAAAACAGCTTGAGCTTTTCAAGTGTTTTCATCTCCTCGCCCTTAGCAAAAGCCGAGAACTCTTTTATAAGATACATTATCGCGGTAAAAGCCAAAAAGCCACCGCAAAAATCAGTAAATTTCTTAAAATAATTCATATAACTCCCTGTATCAAGGGCGACAAAAACACCCCTTTGTATAGGACGAATTTTTCCTGTATATATTATTATACAATAATATATAAATTTTTTCAATAGCGTATTTTTTATTTTACAATTTATAATTTCTATTTCCTATTGCCGAGCATTTGCCTTTGTGGTATAATAGCCTTGATAGCTTTGCTCAAATATAGAGATATTTTTTGAGAGGTTTGAATATGAGAGTAAAAAACTTGTCTGAATATATAAAAAACGGCTGCCTCGACACGCGCCTTGGAGAGATCTATCCCGCGGAATCGCTTGACTGCCAGAGGGACAGATACCTGCGAGCTCTTTCCGAATTTGCTGGACGATACGGAGAAGATCTTAACGTATCTATTTTCTCTGTACCGGGTAGGAGCGAGCTTTCTGGAAATCACACCGACCACAACAGAGGTCGCGTGATCGCCGCATCTGTCGACCTTGATATAGTCGCCGTCGTTGCCAAAAGAGCAGACTCTGTCATTCGCGTAAAAAGTGAGGGCTTTGACGAGGACACCGTGGATATTTCAAAATACACCCACCCCGCGCCTGAGCGTTTTGGAAGCTCCGCCTCTATCATAGCGGGAGTTGCGGCAGGCTTTGTGAAAAACGGCTACTCCGTGGGCGGATTTGATGCCTACACCACCTCCAACGTACCCGAGGGATCCGGACTTTCCTCCTCTGCCGCGTTTGAAAATATGATAGGAACTATACTTGCCTACACCTATAACGGCGGCGAACCGAACACCACTGAAATAGCGGAAATATCACAGTTTGCAGAAAACGAGTTCTTTGGTAAGCCCTGCGGACTTATGGATCAGGTGGCATCCGCCACGGGCGGCATAGTTGCCATTGATTTTGCGAACGCGAACGAGCCGAAGATCGAAAAGATCTCCTTTGACCTCTCCGCGCGCGGATACGCGCTCTGTATCATAAAAACAGGCGGTAGCCACGCGGACCTCACAGAGGACTATGCGGCGATCCCCGCCGAAATGAAGTCTGTTGCAAAAGCGCTCGGCAAGGAGGTGCTCGCAGAGGTAGATGAAACCGCGCTTTTGAGCGCACTTCCAACGCTTCGTGAAAAGCTTTCCGACCGCGCGATACTCCGAGCTATCCACTTCTTTGAGGAAAACAAGCGAGTTAACGCGCAAAAGGCAGCGCTTGAAAACGACGACCTCGACGAATTTTTAAGCTGCGTCAAGGCATCGGGTATATCATCCTTCTGCTATCTGCAAAACGTTTACACTACAAAGGCTCACACCGAGCAACAGGTATCTCTCGCGCTCTGCCTCGCAGACCTCTATCTTTCGGACAAGCCCGCCGCTTGGAGAGTACACGGAGGCGGCTTTGCGGGAACTATACAAGCCCTGCTCCCCAAAGAATACGTAGCAGACTTTAAAGCATTTATCGACGGCGCACTCGGTGTCGATTCTACCACCGTACTGACTATACGTCAACGCGGAGCGGTAAAAATTATTTGATCGGTAGGTATTTATGTCATTTTTCAATAAGAAAGATAAGAGTAGTAGAGACAGAGACTCTATAATCCTACTGCTCTCTACAGTAACACTTTCGGTTTTCGTCTTTTGGCTCTATCGCACCCTATTGAATTACTATTATTTTGAGCTGGTGCTCATAACTTATATGGCGATAACCACAATATTTCTCTTTGCTTATCTTGTATACAACCGTGGATTTTCTCGAAAAGGCATTACAAAAGATATGTTACCCAGAGAATGGAGTGAGGAGAAAAAAGAGGAATTTCTGGAAAGTGCCAGGAAACGACTTCACCGCTCCCGCTGGATGCTCGTTATACTTATTGCCTTTGTTTTCACCTTTATGCTTGACGCGGCAGATCTTTTTCTCATCCCGCTTATCAAAGGAGCAATAGGCAAATGAGCGAATTTAGAATTTGTACTCTTTTCTCGGGCTCGGGCGGAAACTCGACTTACATCCGCCACGGCGATACCGAGATACTGATAGACGCGGGAAAATGCGCAAGGGCACTTTGTCGCGCGCTGTCCGACATAGGCACAGACATCTCAAATATAGCGGCTATATTTATCACTCACGAGCACACCGACCACGTCTCTGCCCTTGAGGTGATAAGCAAAAAGCACGCTATCCCGATACATATAAACAACCTGAGCGCCACTCGTTTTGACCGTGACCGCGGTGCTTATATCCACAAAAACCTGGTTCGCCATGCGGAAAACGACTTTTCGGTGAGCGTTGGCGAAATTACGGTTACCGCATTCCGCACACCTCACGACAGTATTATGAGCGTGGGATACAAAATAGAGACAAACAGAGACAACACCTGCCAGCCCATAGCCGTCGCAACCGATATAGGCTACGTTACGAGCACTGTACGTGAAAGTCTTATTGGCTGTGAGGCTGTAGTTATTGAGTCAAATCACGATGAGCAGATGCTCATGCGCGGTCCTTACCCCTACGAGCTCAAAAAAAGGATACTTTCAAACGTCGGGCATCTCTCAAACCGCGCATCTGCCGAGCTTTGCACAGAGCTCGCACAAAATGGCACAAAAGCCTTTCTTTTGGCGCATCTGAGCGCAGAAAATAACACCCCCGAGCTTGCTCTTGACGAGTTTTTGTCCGCAATAGCTGATGAGAATATAAAAATTGCCGTGGCGGACGCGGATTTCCCGACAGAGCTGTCCTACTAATAGAGACAAAAAGGAGACATATTGTGATAAGCATAAAAATAATTTCGGTCGGCACACTTAAAGAGGATTATCTCAGAGCTGCGGCGGCGGAATACGCCAAGCGACTTTCAGGATATTGCAAGTTTTCAGAGGTGGTGCTGAAGGAATCAAAGCTTCCCGACTCACCGAGCGATAAAGAAATAGAATCAGCCCTTGAAAACGAGGCAAAAAACATACTCGCCGAGATATCTCCAAGAGCTTTTACTATCGCTATGTGCGTCGAGGGAAAACAAATGAGCTCTGAAGCACTGGCTAAAAAGATCTCCGACGTATCTATGCAGGCAAGTGAGATAGTTTTTGTCATCGGCAGCTCTCACGGGCTCTCGGATAAGGTCAAAAAGCAGGCGAATATGCGTCTTTCGGTCTCCGAGCTCACCTTCCCCCACCAACTTTTAAAGGTTATGCTTATGGAAAGCATATACCGTTCATTCAATATAATCGCAGGCACGAGATATCACAAGTAAAGGAGAGCGACAATGGATAAAAAACTCACCCTCACAGAGCTTTCGCATATAGCGGATCTCGCAAAGCTTGAGCTCTGCGAACAAGAAAAGGAAAAGCTCCTTCGAGATTTTGAGGATATGCTCTTCTTCGCGAAAAAAATAGCGGATGCCGAGCATTCGGAAGAAACTTCAGAGACATTTAGTCTCTATTATATTGATAATCTTCGCGAAGATATCGTTTCCCCCTCTTTTTCCAGAGAAGAACTGCTCGCATGTGCGCCTACACGCACGGATTCTTATATAACCGTACCTAATATAATCGAGGAATGAGTATGAAGAAGATACTGAAGAGAAGCATGCTGGAGCACGCGGCGGCACTTTCAAAAAAAGAATATTCCTCCACCGAGCTCACTCGCGCCTATCTTGATTCTATCAATGCGCGCGACAAGGAGATCGGCGCTTTTTTGTATCTTGATCCCGATCGTGCCCTGAGTTTGGCGGAGGAATCCGACAAAAGAAGATCCCTTGGCGGCGCGCTCAGCCAATTTGACGGCATTCCGATAGCGATAAAAGACAACATCTGCACAAAAGATATGCCCACAACCTGCGCCTCAAAAATGCTTGAGGGCTATATGCCTCCTTACAACGCGTTCGCAGTTGACAAACTGCACGTTGCGGGATTTATTACGCTTGGAAAAACCAATCTTGACGAATTTGGAATGGGTTCTACGGGCGAAAATTCCGCCTTTAAAATAACGAAAAACCCACATAATACAAGCTTTTGCGCGGGAGGTAGCTCGTCGGGATCCGCCGCGGCGGTAGCAGCGCTTGAAACACCCTGCGCCCTAGGTTCTGACACAGGTGGGTCCGCACGACTCCCCTCCGCTTTTTGCGGCACGGTAGCCATAAAACCCACATACGGCAGAGTTTCCCGATACGGTCTTGTCGCATTCGCGTCATCTCTTGAGCAGATCACACCTATCACGAGAACCGTCAGAGACAATATGTCTCTTTTAGAAGTTATAAGCGGCAAAGATAAGCGAGACGAGACCTCGTTTTATTCTTGGAAAGGGGATGCTCGACCACTCGAAAGCCTCACAGGGCTTCGTATAGCCATACCCACCGAACTTTCGGGCAAAGAAATATCAAAAGACGTTGCCACATCTCTCAAAAAGGCGGCAGATAAGCTACGAGAGCTTGGCGCGGACGTGTTTGAGATATCCCTGCCGATGCTAAAATACGCGCTCTATGCGTACTATATAATCTCCTCTGCCGAGGCGTCCTCGAACCTTGCGAGATTTGACTCTGTAAGATACGGACACCGCGCGGCATCCGCCCGTTCGCAAGAGGAGATATACAGGCTCTCTCGCTCCGAGTTCTTCGGAGATGAGGTCAAGCGCCGCATAATGCTTGGCTCTTTCCTCCTCTCACACGGATACCGCGAGGAGTATTACAAAAAGGCGCTTGCGGTAAGGGATTCTATCAAAAAAGAATTTGCCGACGCGTTTTTGAAATGCGATGCTATCCTCACACCGACCGCTCCCGGCACTGCTAAAAAGCTTGGTGAGGAGCGCGCCTCGGTAACCGAAATATATGCCGAGGACCTCTGCTGTGTCCCCGCAAATATCGCGGGTATCCCTGCTCTCTCGATCCCCTTTGGCAAGGGCGAGAACGGTCTCCCCACGGGCATACAGCTAATGGGCGCGCAGTTTTCCGAGGATATGCTTTACGATATAGCCGCACTCCTTGAGGCAGAAACGGAGGGACGCGTATGAAAAGCTTTGCACAATACTCAGAAGCCTATGAAATGACGGTAGGACTTGAGGTCCACGTCGAGCTAAAAACCAAAACCAAGATATTCTGCTCCTGCGCAGCGGATTTCGGTGGCGAACCGAACACACGCTGTTGCCCCATTTGTATGGGCGCACCGGGAGTTCTGCCCAGACTTAACGCCGAGGCGGTCAGATTTGCCGTAAAGGCAGGAATAGTTACAAACTGCGAGATAGCCGAGCTTTCAAGGTTTGACAGAAAAAACTATTTTTACCCCGATCTTCCCAAAGCTTACCAGATAACACAGCTAGATCACCCACTCTGCAAAAACGGATACCTTGATATAGAGACAAGCAGAGACAAAAAGCGCATTGGAATAGAGCGCATACACCTTGAGGAGGACGCGGGCAAGCTTGTTCACACAAAAGAGCACGGCACGATGATAGATTACAACAGGTGCGGCGTGCCGCTTATCGAGATAGTTTCCGCCCCCGATATATCCTCAGGCGAGGAAGCCCGTGAATATCTCAAGATCCTCCGTCTGCGTATGCTTTATGCGGGAATATCCGACTGCAAGATGAACGAGGGCTCGCTCCGTTGCGATGTAAACATCTCCGTCAAAAAGAGAGGCGACTCCACTCTTGGCGAGCGCTGTGAGATAAAGAATATAAACTCCTTTGCATTTGTTGAAAAGGCAATAGACTACGAATTCAGACGTCAGTGCGAGCTGCTTGACATGGGTGAGCGCATAAAAGCAGAGACCAGACGCTTTGATGAGTCATCTGAAACGACTCATTCTATGCGAAATAAGGAGAACTCGGGCGACTACAGATATTTTCCCGAACCCGATCTGCTTTGGATAAAGGTAACAAATGACGACTGTCACAGACTCCTTTCCGAGCTTCCCAAAATGCCCGACGAGCGCGCAAAGGATTACGCGGAAAAATTCGGACTTGATAGGAGTGCTTGCGATATACTCACATCAAGCCCCGCGCTTTCAGATTATTTTGAGCTTGCCGCAAAGGATACAAAATATCCGAAAGCGCTCGCAAATCTTATAATTTCGGAGCTTCCAAAGCTTTTTGACGGTGAGCGACTTTCCGCTCCCGAGCCGAAAGATCTTGCGGCACTTACAACCCTTTATACCGAGCACCGTATAAACAGCTCTGCGGCAAAGAAGATACTTTCGATAATGCTAAAGAATGGTGGAAATCCCGAGGAAATAATGCTGTGCGAGGACCTCGCACAGATAACAGACACCGAGCTGCTCAAAGAATATCTGCTCAAAGTTATCAATGAAAACCCGAGATCCGCCGAAGATTACAGAAGCGGTAAAAGTGCCGCACTCAAATTTATCATAGGAAAAGCTATGGCGCTCTCGCGAGGCAAGGCAGACCCCGAGCTTCTTCAAAAAATTGTGCTTGATATTCTTTCAGGCGATCAATCATAAACAAAACCCGCTTGCGACGTTTTCACGTCGCAAGCGGTTTGCTTTTTATTTTATCAGTCTGCAAGAACTACTCCGTCAGCAGTAAATGCAACCTTTATGTTGATAATAGATGCAATAGATGTGAGAACCTTCTGGCACTCCTCGTTTGCAGCCTCATCCTCAGAGGTCTCGAGCTGCTCTGTCCACTTGTTGTTGAGAGCCTCAACGATCTCTGTCTTTTCCTCGTCACTTACGGTTCTGTTAGAAACGAGCGGGTCGACCTTTGCCTCTTCTTCTGTTCCGTAAACAGCATTTACAAGTGTCTCGGAAATGATAACAGAATCAGTAGCTCTGTTTACAAACTCTGTAGCAGTTATGTTGGTAGCACTGTCTTCACCGAACATGTTCTGAGAATCACTAGAGGTCGCGTTCATAGCAACCGACATCATGTCGGAAACTGCCGCGGATTCCTTCTGGTACTGCTCTTCGCTCATTCCGTTTTCCTTTGCGTCGGCCATATTGCCAAACATATCAGACATCATATCGGAAACCGCGGGAGCACTTTCCTCGGAAACACCGTAATTCTTAACTGTATCGGGTGTGGATATCTCCTGAAGAACCTCTGCGGAGGTAGGAGTGATATCCTTCATAAGTACTTCAACCTTTTCGGTGGTATCAACGTTCTTATCTGTTGTAGAAGCAAGTGCGTCTACTGTATTACCAAGGTTCTTGAGGATAGTCTCATAATTTTCACCCTCAGCACCTGTTCCGTTGTTTACCTTGTCCGCAACGCTCGATGCCTGAACGAAGGTAAATCCGATCTCGGAACGGATATCCTTAGACTGCATGATAGACATAAGCAAGCTTGATGCTACGTCCTTACCTATGGTCTCGCAGTTTGAGAAATTGTCAAGAACCGAACCGAATGTGGCGATGATATCGCCTGTGTTGCCATCGCTGTTAGAAAGATCGTCAAGTGCGCCGATAGTAGCCGCGAACATCTTAGCGATTGCCTTTGCCTCTTTTTCCTTGTCGGTAACCGCTCCCACGGTTACGCGGAGCTGGTCTGCTGTAACCTTGAGTGTCTTGGATGCAATATCGTCATTGTCAAGGAATACACCGTTGTTGTAGCTGAGCTTGTTGTTCTTTATGTTGGAGTGGAGCTTCTTTGCAAGGCTTGTAGCTACAGCCTCTATCTCTTCGTCGGTAAGCTCATACTCGGAAGCCTCAAGCTCGGAGACGATTATCGTCTTGAGCTCGGATATCTTTGTCTCGGGGGTGGTAGCAGCATCTATAGAGGATATCATAGAAAGCGCTCCGTCTTCCTCAGGTGTTGCTGTGGAAACGAGAACAACGTCTGTCTTTCTGGGGGCGAAGAAATCCTTTACGGAATCCTCTGTCGCAACATCCATAGCTGCGAGCATATCGATCGCCATACAAGTAGTAACACCCTCGGAAAGTGCTATTCCGTGCTCGTCATAGATAGTTGCAAGCTCGCTCGAGAGGGCATCTATTCTTGCCGCGCCCTCACCGCTTACTCCATTGTAAGCATTTACAACGTCACCGATAAAGCTGTCATACATTCCATCCTTGTTCTCATCAAGTCCAAGCTGGTCCGCAAAGAGCGAAAGTCCCATATTGGTCATGCTTCCAACCAAGGGGGAGAGGTGATCATTGTTGAGAAGCTCAAGCATAACACCCGACACGAGCGGCTCGTTCTCAAAGATGTCCATGACTTCCTTGTCAAGAGCGCCATCCTCTATAAGAAGAGCGACAACATTAACAGAACTCTTTATATCGGCATTTATGGTATCATAGCTTGATTCCTTCATAACGCCGAAGAAGTCGGATACAAGCGGAGCCATATCTCCGTTAAGAGAAGGAGCGTCGATTCCGCAGAAGCTCTCGCCACGGCTCCAGTTGTCAGATGCCGCGGAAAGTACGTCGGAGACTAGCATGGGAACTATTGTGGACTTTTCAAAGCTCTCGGGGATCTTTCTGATCGCGTCAGCCTTTTCCTTTGATGTAAGGTCATCGTCGCTAGCACTCATTACCGCGCCTGTTGTTTCTGCAATAAAAGCGACCTCGTTATTAGCAGATGCCTTCTTATCGCCAACAGAATATGTTGTGAGCGTGTTCCATACAGCGTCTCCGCCAAGGAATCTAACAGTCTTAGTACCTGCGTTTTCTACCGCCGCGTCTGCGATCTCCGCAACGATCGGCATCGTATCATCGGTCAAGAGGTAAACATTCTGTATCAAGGGGTTGAGCATAGTAAGAAGTCCGACAAGCGGAATAAGCATAACTACGAAAATGAGGAAGCCGTTTACCGCTCCGCAAAGAGCACCCCACGGATCGAACTTTTTGTCACTTCTGTACTGCCAGTTCTTCTTCTGCTTCTTTTTCTTTTCCTTCTTCGTCTCGACTGCCTTTTCCTCAACCACAGGAGCCGCCTCTGCTTCGGCAACAATTTCCTCAGCAGCCGCCTCTTCTGTAGCTTCAGTCTCAACAATCGCTTCTCCTGTTGTCTCTTCGGTTACTTCCGCCTCGAGCTTTTGCTCAGCAACTACCTTGTCAGCAGTGGCCTTTGCACGCTTTTTTTTGCCGAAGAGAAGCAGGAGCTTGCATATCGGTCTTGTGAAAAGCTTGCATATAGGTTTTACTATAATGAAAATAAGCAAGAATGACACAGGAGCTACGATCATAGCTACGATCGCTCTCAAAACCCCGGGCGCTGACGGAACCGCCTCCATAAACGCGGTCAGGTCAAACGATCCTGCAAGAAGGTTTCCAAGCAATCCTATCAGAACTCCGCCAAGATACCAACCAAGAGTCGAAGCAAGCAAGGTTGAGATCACTACAGCCAAGACCAGAACTATTATTCTGGAAACTCCAAACTGCCATCTGTATTTTCTTCCCTTAAGCATTCCGAAAAGCGCAAAGAAAAATGCTACTACCGCGAATGCCGCAAAAAATATTGTGTTAAACATATAGTCCTCCATATCGGTCATGCCGATTTTATATTATATAAATCAATCATACACCTTTTTTACAGAAATGTCAAGATTTTCACGACTAAAAGCTCCGTCTTCACAGTATATTATATTTTAATAAGGAAAAATACACTCAAACCGTTGACACAAAGGGGTAAAAAGTGGTATAATTTTGTGGTATATAAACTAGACGAGGTACTCAAAAATGAGATAAACAAAAATCGTATGTACGATAGGTCCTGCGTGCAATAATGAGGAGACACTGAAGAGAATGTGTCTTGCGGGAATGAACGTAGCCCGTCTCAACTTTTCACACGGCACTCACGAGGATCATCTAAAATCAATAAATCTTATCAAAAAGGTCCGCGAGGAGCTCGATCTCCCCATCGCGATACTCCTTGATACCAAGGGCCCTGAATTCAGAATAAAGACCTTTAAAAACGGCAGCATAACTCTGAATGATAACGACAAATTCACCTTTACGACAGAGGACGTTGAGGGCGACGAGACGAGGGTTTCTGTAAACTATCAGGGACTCACCTCGGATATGGCACCCGGTGACCGTATCCTTCTCAACAACGGTCTCGTTGTATTCACGGTCGAGAGCGTTACCGACAAGGACATCAACTGCCGAGTTGACGTTGGCGGTGAGCTCTCCAACAGAAAGAGCATGAGCTTCCCCAACAAGGTGCTCCGTCAGATCTACCTCAGCGAGTACGATAAACAGGATATCCTCTTCGGAATTGAGAACGATGTCGACTTTATCGCCTGCTCCTTCGTCTCCACAAGGCAGGACCTCGTTGACGTAAACAACTTTATCAGAGAGCACGGCGGAGAAAACATCGATATCATCGCAAAGATCGAAAACCGCTCGGGCGTTGACAACATAAAAGAAATATGTAAAGAGTGCTCAGGCATTATGATCGGACGCGGAGATATGGGTGTTGAGATCCCCTTTGAGGAGCTCCCCGCTATACAGAAGCACCTCATCACCACCTGCCGACTCCTCGGAAAGCGAGTTATCACGGCTACCGAAATGCTCGAGTCTATGATACACAATCCCCGCCCCACCAGAGCCGAGATATCCGACGTTGCAAACGCAGTATATGACGGAACGAGCGCTATAATGCTCTCTGGCGAGACCGCAGCAGGTAAATACCCCGTTCTCACGGTCAGCACAATGTCAAAGATAGCCGAGCAGACAGAACAGAGCATAGACTATGAAAAGAGATTCAGAAACTCTGAATTTATCATTAATAACACGGTAGACGCTATCTCGCACGCGACCTGCGGAATGGCAATAGATATCGGCGCGCGAGTTATCGTAGCTTGCTCGCTCTCGGGTATGACCTGCCGAATGATATCCAGATTCCGCGCACCCGTTGATATCATAGGACTCACCACAGACGAGCGAGCTTGGAGAAAGCTCGGTCTTTCCTGGGGCGTTCTACCGATAATGACAGAGACGGTCACCTCAACAGACGTACTCTTCTACAATGCCAAGGGAATTGCGAAGAGAGCGATGAGCCTCCGTCCTAAGGATAAGATCATCGTAACGGGAGGACTTACCAACGGAACTTCCGGCAACACCGACATTATCAAGATAGAGACAGTTTGACCTGACTTACCAAAGGGCTGAAAACAATTTCAGCCCTTTGAGACCTCAAAAAGCAAAATTTTCCCTCGGAGGCATACATAATGCAAATGATAAAAACTCTGCTCAAAAGTGTCAGAGAGTATAAAAAAAGCTCGATACTTGCGCCGCTCTTTATAGCCGGCGAAGTAATAGTCGAGTGTATCATACCATTCGTCACTGCGGATCTGATAACCGCTATAGAGGACGGCTGTGAAATGCCTACTCTTTTCAAATTCGGAGCTATTCTCATACTCCTTGCCTGCTGCTCGCTCACGCTTGGAGCGTTCTCAGCGCATTTTTCGGCAAAGGCATCCTGCGGATTTGCGAAAAACCTCAGACACGACGTTTTCTACGCAATACAGGACTTCTCCTTTACAAATATCGACAAATTCTCCACATCCAGCCTTGTAACACGTCTGACAACAGACATAAACAACGTGCAGATGTCCTATATGATGATAATAAGAACGGCGGTAAGAGCGCCCCTTATGATAGTTTTCGCGCTCATTATGGCGTTCAGAGAGAGCCCTTCTCTCTCCCTCGCGTTCGCTATCATCGCTCCCTTCCTCGCGCTCGGACTCTTCTTTATCGCCAAGAGCGCGTGGCCGATATTCCACTCCGTATTCAAAAGATATGACAATCTCAATAACTCCGTGCAGGAAAACATTGCGGGCATCCGTGTTGTAAAATCCTTTGTTCGTGAGGATCACGAGAGAAAAAAGTTCAAGGGCGCGTCTGATGACGTTTGCAACGACTTTATGCGTGCGGAAAAGATCCTCGCTCTCAACTCGCCTCTTATGCAGCTCTGTATGAACGCGCTTATGGTGGCTATATGCCTTATCGGCTCTCGCCTTATAATCCGTTCGGGCGGAACAGCGCTCAGAATAGGAAGCCTCTCCGCTATGATAACCTACGGAACTCAGGTGCTTATGAGCCTTATGATGCTCTCGATGATAATCGTTATGATCGTGCTCTCTGTCGCGTCAGGCAAGCGTATAGTTGAGGTGCTCACAGAAAAAAGCTCTATAACCAACCCCGAAAATCCCGTAACAGAGGTCAAGGACGGAAGCGTCTCCTTTGAGTGTGTAAGCTTCAAGTATTCCGATACCGCTGAAAACTATGCACTCTCTAATATAAACTTCTCAATAGAGTCCGGTGAGACCGTCGGTATCATCGGCGGAACGGGTAGCAGTAAAACGACTATCGTTCAGCTAATTCCCCGTCTTTACGATGTAAGCGAGGGCTCGCTCAAGGTGGGCGGCATCGATACGAGAGACTACGATCTCGAAACCCTCCGCGACAGCGTTGCGATGGTGCTCCAGAAGAACCTTCTCTTTTCGGGAACTATCAAGGAAAATCTCCGTTGGGGCGACCCCAATGCTACCGACGAGGAGATGCAGAGAATTTGTAAACTCGCTCAAGCAGACGAGTTTATAGAGAGCTTCCCTGATAAGTACGACACCTACATAGAACAGGGCGGTACTAACGTATCGGGAGGTCAGAAGCAGAGACTCTGTATCGCAAGAGCCCTCCTTAAAAAGCCGAAAATACTTATCCTCGACGACTCAACGAGTGCGGTCGATACAAAGACTGACGCGCTTATCAGACGCGCGTTTGCCGAGGAAATACCCAACACAACAAAGATAATAATCGCGCAGAGAATATCCTCTATCCAGCACGCAGATAAGATAATCGTTATGGATAACGGAAAGATCGACGCGATAGGCAACCACGAATATCTCCTCCAAAACAACGAGATATACAAGGAAGTATATGAATCTCAGGTGAAAGGAGGCGAAGACAATGAGTAAGCAGCAAAACGCTATGCCAAATCACCCCCCAAAAAAGCCAAAGCTTAACGTAGGCGTACTCAAGCGCGTCGTCAAGATGCTCTTCTCAAGCTACCGTCCGCAGCTTATAACGGTAATGATATGTATCGTTTTGGCATCTCTCGGAAGCACGATCTCCAGCCTCTTTATGAACTTCCTTATCAAGGATATCGAGGCAGGACTTGTCGTTGGCTGGGATGCGGTCAAGGGACATCTCTTTATGCTCATCGGTATAATGTGCGTTATCTATGCCGTGGGTATATTCGCGTCCTTCCT
The DNA here is from genome assembly GCA_045653105.1 of Eubacteriales bacterium. GTDB lineage: Bacteria > Bacillota > Clostridia > Oscillospirales > CAG-272 > HGM12713. The sequence continues at coordinate 2,619 of JAZOLL010000005.1, read as the reverse complement.
CTACACCAGAATAATGGCACGCGTAACGCAGAGCTTCCTCAACGACACACGTCAAAAGATGTTCTCGCACATGGAATCCCTGCCCCTCAAGTACTTTGACTCCACACACCACGGCGATATAATGTCGCACTACACAAATGATATCGATACTCTCCGCGAGCTCGTATCGCAAAGTATCCCCCACCTTTTCAACTCCGCGCTTATCATCACCTTCCTTATCTCCTATATGCTTTACCTGAGCGTATGGCTCACGCTGATAATTTCCGTCGGTGTCATAGCCATGGTGATCGTCACAAAGAAGATAGGCGGCAACAGTGCTAAGTACTTTATAAAGCAACAGCAATCTATCGGTCGTGCCGAGGGATTTGTTGAGGAAATGATGACCGGACAGAAGGTCATCAAGGTGTTCTGCCACGAAAAGAAGAGCGGCGAGGACTTTGATAAAGTCAACGATCAGCTTTGTGCAGACGCTACCGCGGCTCACAGATACGCAAGTATTCTTATGCCCATTATGGGTAACATCGGAAACATACTCTACGTTCTCGTAGCCTTTGTCGGCGGCGCACTCGTAGTGTTTGGCGGGATCCCCAACGTCTCGATCTCAGGCGCGGCATTCGGAATAGCAGTCGTTGTTCCCTTTATCAACATGGCAAGACAGTTCACCATGAACGTAAGTCAGGTGTCCCAGCAGTTCAACTCGATAGTTATGGCTATGGCGGGCGCGGGACGTGTGTTCAGCCTTATAGATCGCGAGCCTGAGGTTGATGAGGGATATGTAACTCTCGTCAATGCTCGCGAGGTCGATGGCGGCATCGTTGAGAGCGAGGAGCACACGGGCACCTGGGCTTGGAAGCATCCTCACACGGCAGACGGCACAGTTACCTACACAAAGCTTCGCGGTGACGTTCGTATGGAGCATATGGACTTCGGCTACACTCCCGAAAAACTTGTGCTTCACGACGTAACGCTTTACGCTGAGCCTGGTCAGAAGGTAGCATTCGTCGGTGCGACAGGTGCGGGAAAGACCACGATAACCAACCTTATCAACAGATTCTACGATATCGACGACGGAAAGATCCGCTATGACGGTATCAACATAAACAAGATCAAAAAAGCCGATCTCCGCAGATCTCTCGGCATAGTTCTTCAGGATACTAACCTCTTTACGGGAACGGTTATGGATAATATCCGTTACGGAAAGCTTGACGCTACCGACGAGGAGTGCATCAATGCGGCAAAGCTTGCAAACGCGCACGACTTTATTAAGAGACTCCCCGAGGGCTATAATACGATGCTCACAGCAAACGGAGCAAATCTCTCTCAGGGACAGCGTCAGCTCATTTCTATCGCAAGAGCTGCGGTCGCAGACCCGCCTGTTATGATACTCGACGAGGCGACCTCCTCTATCGACACGAGAACCGAGGCGATAGTTCAAAAGGGTATGGACGCGCTCATGAAAGGACGCACGGTATTCGTTATCGCGCACAGACTCTCGACCGTAAGAAACTCCGACGTTATAATGGTGCTTGAGCAAGGACGCATCATTGAGCGCGGAAATCACGAAAAGCTCATCGCCGAAAAGGGCAAGTACTACCAGCTCTACACCGGCGCATTCGAGCTCGAATAAAACAAAACGGACACAGAAAATTCTGTGTCCGTTTTTGCTAGTCTTTTTCGATTTCCAAAGGTTCTTTTTTCAAAAAGCACCTTTGGCGCGGTGTGGTGCGCGCAGCACCACGAATACGGCGCTTTTCTTTTTGCCAAGCTTTTTTCTTTTGCGCCTCTTTTGCCAAAAGAAAAAGCGGACAAAAACGAACTTCTAAACAAAAAGGCTCTACCCGAGTGGGTAGAGCCTTTAAAATTATGCACAAGTATCGGATTAATATCCAACCTTTTCCCAGCATGCGAAGGGAGCTGCGAGCTCTTCGCTGATGTAAACCTGTGTCTTCTTTGTCTGAAGCATGGAGCTGGGGAGGTAAGGAGTAACGGGTCCGTGTGTGCAGAGACGAGATGTCATTCTCTGCCAAGAAGAGAATGTTCCGCATGTTGCGAGTGCGTGAACCTCAATTCTTTCCTTAGCGCGCATTACGTCGAGAGGACCAATTGTTGCTGCGCAAGGAGGAACGTTAGCGATATCACCGGACTGACCGAACGTACCGTTGAGGGAGTTCTGCATAATGGTCATGGGGTGAAGCTTAACGATCTGTGCGGGCTGGTTGAGCCACTCCTCGATGTCACCGCTACCGATGAACTCGGGAATAGGATCAACGAATGCCATGTGGCCTGCCCATCCGGGAGATGTGGATGCGATATCTGCACCTGTTCCCTCGGTGATGTCGTGGTTGGTGTTGGAGTAATCCTTGATGTTAGCGTTTGTGGGGAAATGTACGTTTTCCATGGGCATACGGAGCTTCTCGTCGATCTGGTAGTAGAAATACTTGATCATGGAGTGGGCAAAGCCTGCTTCGTAGGTCACGGGAGCAATGTTGCCGTTCTCGTCAGCCCACTCGTCCTCTGCGAACAGATGAACCTTGGAGCAGTCAACCTGGAAGTAGTTGATCAGGGTTGCCAGGGGGATGTAGGTGTCGGGCTCGGGGTTCCCCAGGATCATGGAGAAGG
>JAZOLL010000004.1:0-21290 GCA_045653105.1 Eubacteriales bacterium | reverse complement strand
CGGGGTGTACGTAATAGATGCATGGCTGGCACGCCAACAAAAAGCGCACTTGTGCGCAGCCAGTAATATTAGGGCTATGCCCGAAACTGAAATACCCCCCGTTTTACGGGGGGATATTTATTTGTTTACTGAGCGTTTGTGTTAAGCTTTTCTGACTTGTGAATAGTAACAACGTAGCCGCCTGCGTTATCTCCGCTGACCGTGTAAACGTTCTTTGCGGGAACCTTGATCTGAGAGGTCTCATTTGCGGTTGCATAGTAAACCTCATATTTCTTTCCGTCAACCGTTATAGTAAGGGGAGACTCGGGAGTGTATTCGCGGAGACGAGCTATATACTCCTCAAGACAAAGCTCGTTTTCATAGATGTATGTCGCGTGAGCAACGCCAACGTATCTGAAAATGTTTTCAAGGCCGGAAAGTCCGGTTTCCTCGCTCTTTGCATCGGGATAACGAACGATAAATCCGTACTCGTGAGCATGCTCATAGAGCCACTTATAGGTCGTTGCGTTTACAGCTGACTGTACGTTGTTCTCGGCTGTGTCCATATGGTTGAGTCTGAAGGAAAGACCTGTATGGAATTCGCTTTCTCCTGCGGGAGTAGAGCTGGACGACTGGTCTGCAAAGGAGCGGTATGCAGTGTTTACAACTATGCTTGCGTCAGATTTGTTTGAATAAAGAGCCTTCATCATATCGTTGAAGTGCTTGAGCGCGGTTGCATTTGCCTTGTAGGTAGAGGGGTATGCGATACGACAGGGAATATCGGGATATGTTTCCGCAATATTTACCATTGTGGGATCATCCTCTATAAGCCACTTGTGTTCCGCGTTTACTATGACCAGATTGCCGGAGGCTATCTGCTCAGCTGTTACAGTAAGATCTGTAAACTCCACCGCGGGTGTCTGCGGCTGTCCGCCGCCCTGGGGCGTCTCGTCGGGCTTGGTTATCTGTGTTATAAGCAATGCCGCCATAAGGCAGATTATAACTGCTATCGTGGCGTATATGGAGATCAAAACTATCTTCTTCTTTTTGTCAGTTGCGAAGAGATTGCTCATAGGGTTCGTCCTCCTTGTAGATTCTTATTCGCGGGGGATCACTCTGCGTCCTTGATAGAGAAGTCCATACGGCCCTTCTTGTCAAGACCCATATACTTAACCTTAACAGTGTCGCCAAGGGAGAGAACGTCCTCTACCTTGTCGATTCTTGTCTTTGCGATCTTGGAGATGTGTACCATTCCTTCTTTTCCGGGAGCGTACTCAACGAAGCAGCCGAACTCCTTGATGCCTGTAACCTTACCTGTGTAAACTGCGCCTACCTCAGGCTCGAATACGATAGCGTCGATCATAGACTTAGCTATAGCTGCGCTCTCGCCGTTGATAGCTGCGATGCAGATCGTGCCGTCGTCTGTGATGTCAACCTTTGCGCCGGACTCTGCAACGATCTTCTGGATCACAGATCCACCCTTACCGATAACCTCGCGGATCTTGTCGGGATCGATCTTGAAGCTTGTCATCTTGGGAGCGTACTTGGAGACCTCAGCTCTGGGAGCCTCGATAGCCTTGAGAATAACCTCGTCGATGATGTAGTCACGGCCGATGTGTGTCTGTGCAAGTGCTGCCTTGATGATCTCGGGTGTAAGACCGTCAACCTTAAGGTCCATCTGAATAGATGTGATACCCTTGTGAGTACCTGCTACCTTAAAGTCCATGTCGCCGTAGAAGTCCTCAAGACCCTGAATGTCGAGCATTGTATCCCAGCTTCCGTCCTCAGCTGTGATAAGTCCGCAGGAGATACCTGCAACGGGAGCCTTGATCGGAACACCTGCGTCCATAAGAGCGAGGGTGGATCCGCAAACAGGTCCCTGTGATGTAGAACCGTTAGAGGAAACTACGTCGGAAACGAGACGGATAGCATAGGGGAACTCCTCAGGGGAGGGGAGTACGGGGATGAGAGATCTTTCAGCAAGTGCGCCGTGACCGATCTCACGACGTCCGGGGCTTCTTGTGGGCTTTGCCTCACCTGTGGAGAAGCCGGGCATGTTGTAGTGGTGCATATATCTCTTCTCGGTCTCGCTGTCGATACCGTCGAGCATCTGAGACTCGGAGAGTGTGCCGAGAGTTGCAACTGTGAGAACCTGTGTCTGTCCTCTTGTAAAGAGACCCGAGCCGTGTGCTCTGGGAAGGAGTCCTACTTCGCTTCCGAGAGGTCTGATCTGGTCCATTCTTCTGCCGTCAACACGCTTCTTGTCAACGAGAAGCCATCTTCTTACGATCTTCTTCTGGATCTTGTAGATAAGCTCGTCCATCATACCGGGAAGGTCGGGATACTCCTCGCCGAACTTCTCGATGATAGCGTCTGTTATCGGAACTACCTTCTCGTCACGAACGTTCTTGTCGTCTGTGTCGAGAGCGTCCATCATATCAGCCTCGCAGAATGCGAAGATCTTGTCGAACATGTCGTGATCGAGCTCACAAGAGGGGTAAGCGAACTTGGGCTTGCCGATCTCGTCGATGATAGCGTTGATGAACTCAAGGAGATCCTTTATCTCTCTGTGCGCGAGCATAATAGCCTCGTACATAGTGTCGTCATCAACCTCGTTAGCGCCTGCCTCGATCATAACGACCTTTTCTGTGGAAGCCGCAACTGTGAGCTGGAGATCGCTCTTCTTGTTTTCTGCCTCGGTGGGGTTAACAACGAACTTGCCGTCAACAAGACCGATAAACGCGCCGCCGATCGGGCCGTTCCACGGGATGTCAGAGATAGAAAGGGCAACGGATGCACCGATCATAGCTGTGATCTCGGGAGAGCAGTCGGGGTCTACGGACATAACTGTAAGTGTGAGAGCTACGTCGTTTCTGAGGTCCTTGGGGAAAAGGGGACGGATAGGACGGTCGATAACGCGGGATGTGAGAACTGCCTTTTCAGAGGGCTTGCCTTCTCTCTTGAGGTAACCGCCGGGGATCTTACCTGCAGCGTACATTCTCTCGTCGTAGTCAACAGAGAGGGGAAGGAAGTCGATTCCGTCACGGGGCTTTGCAGACGCGGTTGCGCAGCAAAGGATAGCTGTCTCACCGTAGCGAATGAGAACAGAGCCGTTTGCAAGGCCTGCCATCTTACCTGTCTCGATAACGAGGGGGCGGCCTGCGTAGGTGTAGTTGAACACCTTGTAGTTTTTAAACTCCATCTGTGAGCTTATTGCGTTGGACATTTTTTGATCCTCCAATAAAATTTATTTATATTTTCTCACAAAGGTTTAGCACTTAATTCCGCGCCGCCCGAGCTTCTTGGGGGCATGCTTGTCCGCGCGGCGTGCAATTAACTGCTAAACCGCCATGAGAAAATTATATGTTTTTTTGACGTTTTCGGCACTTTTCTGCCGAACAAAAGAATACGGAGTGAGGAGTCGAGACTATCTCCACCCTTCACTCCGACAACTATTGAAATTACTTTCTGATGTTGAGTCTTGCGATGATAGAACGGTAACGCTCTATATCGGTCTTCTGAAGGTAGTTCAGAAGGTTTCTTCTGTGACCAACCATCTTGAGAAGTCCACGACGGCTGTGGTGGTCCTTGTGGTTACCCTTCAAGTGCTCGGTAAGATTGTTGATTCTGTAGGTCAGAAGCGCGATCTGTACCTCGGGAGAACCTGTGTCGCCCTCATGTGTTGCGTACTGCTCAATAATTGCCTGCTTTTCGTTCTTAAGCATTGTTTTTCACCTCTTAAATTTATTTATCATTAGCACAGCAAACGGTGGGTGAATAGCCAAAATAGGCCTTATGTCCGCAAACCGAGCCAATGACATGCAAAGTTATTATATCACGTCTTTTTTTATTTGTAAATAGTTTTTTGAAAAAAGTTTTAGTTTTTTTCTGCGAGAGAGAAAAGCTTTTGCGGCGACTTAAAATACAAGCTGTACAAGTATCATATAAAGTGCCGTGCCCACAAATATCGAGAGTATCATATTTCTGCGCCAGAGGTGAAGTCCCACCACCGCGCATATCGCGATAAGCTCGGGGAGTCCGTGACTCGGGGATAGTATATCAACTCCCTTGAGGCAATATACCACGAGCATTCCGAAAATTGCGGCAGGGAGCACCGCGCCGAGATATTTGAGTATCTTCGGTGTCGGATTTTTTGAGGAGAACACGAGAAACGGAAGCGCCCTCATCGCAAGTGTTCCGATAACGCACATAGCTATCGTGATCATCTGTTGAGTGAGTGTCATAATTCGCCCTCGCTTTTCCCTTTGACGTATCTCTTCTCAAGAGGACGTCGCAGAACACAGAGTGCCACTATTATGACTGCCATTGCGGGGATGAGGAAGCTGTCCGCGCCAAATAGCACGAGGGATACAAGGGATGCCGAGATGCCGATAGCAGCGGTATATACCGACTTTTCCTTGAGTATCTGCTCTATTAGTATCACAACGAACATCGCCGTCATAACAAAGTCGATGCCGCTTGTGTTAAAGGAGATCATCGAGCCGAGCAGTCCGCCCACGGCTGACGCGATCACCCAATAGCTCTGGTTGAGAGCTGTTACCCAGAACATAAACCAGCCGCGGTCTATCCCATCGGGGATATTTGCGGTGTGATTTATCGCAAAGCTCTCGTCGCACATGCCGAATATGAGGTAGGCGCGTTTAGCACCTATACCGCGGAAGAGGTCGAGCATAGAGATACCGTAAAAGAGATGTCTCGCCTGAAGTGCGAGGGATACGGCAAGGGCTTGGAGCGGAGAGAACGCGCCAAGGAGAAGATTGACGGCCACAAATTGCAGAGAGCCGCCGAACACAAAAAGGCTGATAAGGAGAGGGTAGAGGAAGCTAAAGCCCTCGGATGCCATATAGACACCGTAGGAGACACCGAGAAATCCAAACCCCGTAAGCACGGGAATAGTGTGAGGGAATGCGGCGCGTAGCGCCGCTGTTGCTATCTTTCTTTTTTTCATGATCACAAGAGGTCGCGCAGATTTATAAGGTCAACACCGCGCTTTTTTGCGTAGTCGCAGGTGTAGGCGGAGCCGCCCTTTTGCGATGTACAATAGGCGAGGCAAAAGTCCGACCCGTCAACGAGCGCGCGGTTGCGGGCATACATACAGCCCGAGGTATAGATATCCGACACGTAGCTGACCTTGTCCGCGCGGCTGAGGATATATTCGTATATCTTTTTGTCGCGCTCGCCCCATTTTGCGGTCTGCTCCTTGCAGGGGAGAATAAGCTCGAGGCGGATGAAGTCGTATTTTTCCTTTTTCTCAAGCACGACAAGCTCCGCGAGCGTGTCAAATCCGATAGCGCCCCCGCCGCGGAATGTCGTAACACCGCACACTATAAGCTTTTCTATTTCGTAGTCGAGCAGGTATGGGAGCTCCCTCATGTGCTCCGCAGGAATGCTTCTGTGTCCTGTAAAACAGCAAATCATATATGTAAATCTCCAAGGTTTTTGTCTATGTGTATATTATACCGCAAAATTTTGAAAAAGGGAAGAGGTGTTTGGCTTTTTGTTTTTCTCATTGGCATACGTCAGAATAACTCTGCCACGTAATTTGAAATTTTTAAAGGGTAGCGGGGTGCGGGGAGGAAAACTTTTCTAAAAAGTTTTCCTCCCCCTCGCATAAAACCCCTAAAACCCAAAATAAACTTGTTGTGATAAATGAATTTGGAGGTGTTAGTATGAGGAAGCGGATAATAATTTCTTTTTGTTTTTTAGTGATATCTATCGTCTCACTTTTGACAGTATCACTTATGGCAAGCGCGGCGAGCGAGCCTATGGCGGTATCTCACGCGCTCCACGTTATAGCAAACGACAGTAGTATGGCTATGGCGGGGGTCAAGGGCGGCAAAATAAGCTTTGACGCGGAGGATTTTGCGCGCGCGATGAATCTTTCAAAGGTGGGGAGTATTACGATAACCGAGCTGCCGTCTATGGCTGACGGAGAGCTTCTTATCGGCAGTACGGTGCTCACATCCTCGCAGACGATAAGCAAATCAAGCATATCTATGCTTACCTATTCGCCAAAGTCGGATACGGGAGCGGCAAGCTATTTCAAATTCAGAACCGACGAGTCTCCCTACGAGATAAAATGCGAGCTTTATATGCTTGACAAGGCAAATTCAGCGCCCACCCTCAGCATCGCCCCCGAGCTCTCGCTTGACGTTTCAACTCACGAGGGGATAAAGCTTTACGGTACGCTCTCCGCATACGATCCCGAGGGAGACGATATGATGATCGAGATAGTCTCCTACCCCAAGCAGGGCTCACTCATATTGATCGACAAAAACGAGGGCAGATACACCTACGAGCCAAAGGAGAACTACACGGGTGAGGACTCCTTCAAATACGTCGCGCGCGACAAATACGGAAATTACAGCTCATCAAGAGAGGTCAGCCTTTTGGTAAAGAGTGCGACTACGAGCGTTGTTTATGAGGATCTTTTAGACTCCCCCTATCACAACGCGGCGCTTACTATGGCGGAGTACAGAATAATGGGTGCAGCAGAGGGCTCGCTCTTTGTCCCCGACGGCACTGTCACTCGAGAGGACTTTTTGGTGATGGCAATGAAGAGCGCGGGCATCCTTGAGGTAACGCCAACAGCCACCACCCCATTCGCGGACACCCAGGACATGTCAGCGAGCGGCAGAGCATACATAAACACAGCGTATCAGCTCGGCTACGTAAAGGGAACACAGGTAGGCGGTAAGCTCTGCTATCTGCCCGATCAGGCGATAACGAGAGCCGAGGCGGCGGTGATAGTGGCGAAGATCATAGATGCTAAAGCGCCTGCCGTAACTCCGGTCTTTGCGGACTCCTCGGATATCCCCACCTTTGCAAGGGGAGCTGTAGCATCGCTCAACTGTATGGGAATACTCTCTGACGAGGGCGGCAGTATCATGGCAAGCTCGGATCTGAAGAGAGGAGATGCGGCAGAGATACTCGCGCGCATCATACGTGTCACCGAGTAGAAAATTCACAAATATATTCTTGTAAAATCCCCCCGCGAATGATATAATAATATAAGACCTACGGTCTTGTATTAAAGTATTTTCAGGGGGGATTGGCTTTGATCTTTACAGTCACACGCGAGCTCGACGGCGCGAGCGTTCTTTATATACTTAAGCGCGAGCTTGGTCTTTCCTCAAAGATGATAAAGCACCTCAAATTCCTCGACGACGGGATAACCGTAGGCGGCGAGAGAGTTACGGTAAGACACGTGCTGAGGGCGGGAGACGATCTGATCCTCAAAACCGAGGATACCGAGAGCGGCTCGCATATAGCACCTGTTGATCTCCCCCTCGGCATAGCATACGAGGATGAGGATCTCGTGATACCGGACAAGCCCGCATTTATGCCCACCCACCCGTCTCACGACCACTATGACGACACGGTGGCAAATGCGCTGGCTTTCAGATACCGCGGCGAGCGCGAGAGCTTTGTTTTCCGCCCCGTAAACCGACTTGACAGAAATACGAGCGGACTTTTGATAATCGCAAAAAACCGCATCTCTGCGGCAAAGCTTACCCGCAGTATGCAAGAGAGGGGCTTTTCTAAAAAATACATAGCGATCCTTGAGGGAAAGCTTCCCGAGGATAGCGGCGTGATAGATACGTATATGCGCAGGACTGCCGAGAGCATAATCGTCAGAGAGGTGTGTGATGAGTGCGAGGGCGCTGACAGAGCGATCACGAAATACCGCGTGATACTTCGCTCAAAAGCTCACACAATGGTCATGGCAGAGCCGATAACCGGCAGAACGCATCAGATACGCGTTCACTTTGCTCACCTCGGCGCGCCGCTTGTGGGTGACGATCTCTACGGCAAGGAGTCCGAGGATATCGGGAGACACGCGCTGCACTCTTGTTCTCTCACGCTCTCTCATCCCACGACGGGTGAGGAGATCTCTGTGGCTTCTCCGCTCCCCGAAGATATGAGAACACTCGCAGAAAAGCTTTTTCCAAAGGAGGATATAGACGGTGAAATCCAAAAAGCACTTGGAGAGTGATGCAGAGGTTATCCTCGACAGAGAGCCTAAAAAGCTCCCGCTTTTTGCAAAGATATCCTTTGCTGTTGCGGGATTTTGCGCGCTTCTTTTTGTGGCTTTTATAATAAGTGAGCCCTTTGCGGACTTTTTTAATCGCTATATCTCCTCGGTATTCAGAGCGGTCCTTGCGAAGATAACGAGCTTTATTCCGTTTTCTCTGGCGGAGATGATACTTTTGCTGTCCCCCGTTATAGTTGTTTTTATTGTAAGATATGCATCGAGGCGATACTGCGACAGCTGGCGCGATGCCCTCATATTCTGCGGCGCGATAGTCTCTGTTCTGGCGATCTTCTTCTCATCCTTTACGCTCAGCTTTGCGGCGGCTTACAGAGGAGCAAGGCTTGATAAAAAGCTTGATATAGAGCGGCGCGAGGTGTCGGCACAGGAGCTTTATGACACGGCGCTCATACTCTCGGATGAGGTGAACGAGGCGGCAAAGCGCGTGTATTTTCAAACAGACGGATTCTCGCTTATGCCCTACGGCTACGGTGAGATGAATGACAAGCTCCTCGCGGCATACGACACCGCGTGCGACAAATATTCCTTCGTGCAAAGGCTTGACAGTAAGATAAAACCCGTTATGCTCAGCGGACTTATGTCATATACTCATATAACGGGTGTATATACTTTCTTTACCGGGGAGGCAAATCTGAACGTAAAGTTTCCGGATTACACGCTCCCATTTACCGCGGCGCACGAGCTCGCGCATCAGAGAGGTATAGCGAGAGAGGATGAGGCAAACTTTATGGCGTTCCTCGTTTGCCTTGAGTCTGACGATCCCTATATCAGATACAGCGCGTATCTGAACCTCTACGAGTACGTTATGAACGCGCTTTACAGTGCTGACCGAGAGCTTTATATTGACGCGTATTCGAGAATATCTCTGCGAGTCAGGGAGGAGCAGGCGGCATACGCGAATTTCTATGAAAAATACAGAGATTCGGTCGCGAGCGATGTATCAGAGGCGGTCAACAACAGCTTTCTCGTGATACAGGGAACAGAGGGGACAAAAAGCTACGGAATGGTGGTAGATCTCGCGGTGGCGTATTATATACCCAAAAAGTGACGGGGATATAATAATATTGGTCTAAATAAAAGATTTCTCTTTATTTTTTGAGAATAGTATGATATAATAGAAAAAGGAAGACAACCTTTGATAAATACATCTCTATTTTTGGAGCAGAAATAATGAAAAAATTTTGTGTAAGAGGTGGAAGAGAGCTATACGGCGACGTGCATATCTCGGGCATGAAGAATGCGGCGCTCCCGATAATCTTTGCGTCCATTCTCAACAGAGGCAGAAATATACTGTATAATCTTCCGCGAGTGAGCGATATAAAGCTCTCCTTTGAGATACTTGAGGCGCTCGGCGCGAAGGTAGAGGAGCTGCCCGACGGCGGTATCGTGCTTGACACAGCACCGCTTCGCTCTGAGACCGCGCCCTTTGAGTTTGTCAGTAAGATGCGCGGATCTACATATCTTATCGGTGCTATGCTCGCACGTTTCGGAGAGGCGAGAGTGGGACTTCCCGGTGGCTGTGACTTCGGCACGCGTCCTCTTGACCAGCACGTAAAGGGCTTTACAACGCTTGGCGCAAAGATCTCCTACGGCAGCGGCGGTGAGCTTGTAGCGGACGCGGGTAACGGTCTTGTCGGAAACTCGATATATCTTGATATCGCGTCTGTAGGTGCTACAGTCAACATAATAATCGCGGCGGTCTTTGCCCGCGGTATGACTATGATAATGAACGCCGCAAGAGAGCCGCATATCGTGGATCTCGCAAACTTTCTCAACAAGTGCGGCGCGGATATAAGAGGCGCGGGTACGAATACCGTCAGAATATACGGAGTTGAGAGCCTGAAGCCCTGCACGTATACGATATCCCCCGATATGATCGAGGCGGGCACATTTATGGTCGCGGCGGCGACGGCGGGGGGCTCTGTAACCGTCAGAAACGTTATTCCGGAGCATCTTGAAACGATAATCGCAAAGCTTCGCGAGACGGGTGTTACGGTGGACGTCGGAGACGACACGGTGACAGTCACGTCTACAAAGCGCCTCAGAGGTATAAGCAATATAAAGACCTGGGCATATCCCGGGTTTGCGACCGATATGCACCCGCAGTTCAGCGCGATGCTCTGTTATGCGGACGGAATGAGCGCGGTCAACGAGGTCATTTGGGAGGGCAGATTCAAATACGTTGCCGAGCTTCAGAAGATGGGTGCGAACATAGATATCACGGGCAACACCGCCCGAATCCTCGGGGGTGCGAGACTTCACGGCGCGGCTGTGAGCGCGACAGACCTTCGCGCAGGAGCGGCGCTCGTTATCGCGGCACTTGCGGCAGAGGGCGAGTCGACTATCGGCGGTGTCGAGTATATCGATCGAGGATATTATGATTTCGTCGGCAAGCTCAGAGCGCTTGGAGCTGACATATCCCTCATTGAGGAAAATTAAATTATCTAAAAATAGAGTAGGATATTTCTTAAAAATCAACAAAATTGCCTATTGACTTTTAGGATCTGAAATGTTATAATTATGGCGTAAATAATCCCCGTGTGACTGACGGAAAGAGCAGGGTGACCTGCGTGGAGCATGGGGTGCTTGATGCCGACCGTCTGGGCAGTTTTGTGAAAAACAAAGCTGCCCTTTTTGTTTTTCATAATTTTGACTATTTTGGAAAGGTGAGGTGCATTATGAAAAATTTTGCGAATGAATGGAAGTATTTTATTGAGGGTGAGTGGTGCGAAAAGGTCTCTGTCAGAGAGTTTATCCAGAAGAACTACACACCTTACATAGACGGAGAGGACTTTTTGGCCGCTCCCACAGAAAGAACAGAGAGACTTAAGGCCGCTCTTGCTGAAAAGCTTCGCGAGGAGAGAGAGCGGGGAGGAGTTATCGGAATAGACACACGCACGGTATCCTCGCTTACAAACTATCCCGCGGCTTATCTTAAAAAAGAGGACGAGCTTATCGTCGGTCTTCAGACGGGCGCGCCCCTCGTTCGCGGCGTTAACCCCTTTGGAGGTATCAGAATGGCAAGATCCGCTTGCCGCGCTTACGGTTATGAGCTCTCGGACGAGATAGAGCAGGAGTTCCAGTACAGAACAACACATAACGACGGTGTTTTCCGCGCTTATACCGACACTATGCGCGCTATGCGTCATACAGGAATCCTTACAGGTCTTCCCGATGCCTACGGAAGAGGAAGAATAATCGGTGACTACCGCCGCATCGCGCTTTACGGAATAGATTTTCTCATCGAGGAGAAAAAGCGCGACAAGGCACGACTTGGCAAGAAGAGAATGACCGAGGAGGTGATCAACCTCACCGAGGAGATCTACAAGCAGATATCCTTCCTTGAAAAGCTCCGCGAGATGGCGGCACTCTACGGCATAGACATCTCGAAGCCCGCAAAGGACGCGAAGGAGGCTGTTCAGTGGCTCTACTTTGGCTACCTTGCGGCAAACAAGGAGCAGAACGGTGCGGCTATGTCGCTCGGCAGAACGGCTACATTCCTTGATATTTATATTCAGAGAGACCTTCGTCTCGGACTTATCACCGAGGCAGAGGCGCAGGAGCTTATCGACCAGTTCGTTATCAAGCTCAGAATGATAAGACACCTCAGAACACCCGAGTACAATGACCTCTTTGGCGGAGATCCCATGTGGTTAACCGAGGCTCTCGGCGGTATGGGTGAGGACGGCAGAACTCTCGTTACAAAGACGACCTACAGATTCCTCCATACCCTCTACAACCTCGGCTATGCTCCCGAGCCCAACCTCACAGTCCTTTGGTCCGAGAAGCTCCCCGAGGCCTTCAAGCGCTACTGCGCTAAGGTGTCTATAGACACAGACTCTATCCAGTATGAAAACGACGATATAATGAGACCTGCCTATGGCGACGACTATGCGATCGCTTGCTGTGTAAGTGCTATGAAGGTAGGTAAGCAGATGCAGTTCTTCGGTGCGCGCTGCAACCTCCCCAAGCTCCTCCTCCTTGCCCTCAACGGCGGTAAAGAAGAGAAGTACAACATGCAGCTTGCTCCAGAAATGCCTGTTATGGCAGACGGAGTGCTCGATTACGACAAGGTTCGCGGACGTCTTGACTACTATATGAGCTGGCTTGCGGGTCAGTACGTTGATACGATGAACGTTATCCACTTCATGCACGACAAGTACGCGTATGAAAAGACACAGATGGCACTTCACGACACAGACGTTGAGAGACTTATGGCATTCGGTGTTGCGGGACTTTCTGTAATCGCAGACAGTCTCTCGGCTATCAAATATGCAAAGGTAACACCGAAGCTTGACGAGCGCGGACTTATTTCTGACTTTGAATGTGAGGGAGACTTCCCCAAGTTTGGAAATGACGATGACAGAGTCGATTCGATAGCAAAGGAGCTCCTTGACCTCTTTATCACAGAGCTTCGCAAGAATCCCACATACAGAGGGGCAAAGCATACGCTCTCTGTTCTCACGATAACAAGTAACGTTGTTTACGGTAAGAAGACCGGTGCTACTCCCGACGGACGTGCCGCAGGCGAGCCCTTTGCTCCCGGCGCTAACCCGATGCATAACAGAGAGTGCTGCGGCGCGCTTGCTTCTCTCAACTCGGTTGCAAAGCTTTCCTATGATTCCTGCCGCGACGGAATCTCCAACACCTTCTCGATAGTTCCCGACGCGCTTGGAAAGAGCTTTGACGAGAGAGTGGACAACCTTGTTTCTATCCTTGGCGGATATTTCGCGCAGAACGCGCACCACATAAACGTAAACGTTCTCGACAGAGAAAAGCTCATCGAGGCTATGGAGGACCCCGAAAAGTATCCGAACCTTACTATCCGAGTATCGGGTTATGCCGTAAACTTCCACAAGCTCTCAAAGGAGCAGCAAAAGGAAGTTATATCGCGAACCTTCCACGAGTCTATGTAAGCTATGACGGGATATATTCACAGCTTGCAGTCGCTCGGCACGGTCGATGGCCCGGGCGTGCGTGCCGTGGTATTTACCGAGGGCTGTCCGCTTCGCTGTGCCTACTGTCATAATCCCGACACGTGGAGCATCTCAGAGGCTCACGCGACAGACCACAAGGAGCTTGCCGAGAGGATAAAAAAGCTTTATCCTTACATCAAGGATGGCGGTGTGACACTTTCCGGCGGTGAGCCCTGTATTCAGGCAGAGTTCTCTACGGCACTTGCCAAGGAGTTAAAGGCGGCGGGATTGCATATAGCGATCGACACCTGCGGCGAGATATTAGATCCCGCGACAGAGGAGCTGATCGACACGGTAGATCTGGTCTTGCTCGACATAAAGATGACCACCGAGGAGGATTACAAGAGATACACGGGCGGCTCGCTTGAGCGCGTGATGAAGTTTCTCTCGCATCTTGAGGGGCGGGGAAAAGAGACCTGGATACGCCACGTTGTAGTGCCGAATATAAACGACACCAAAGAGGATATAGAGCGCTTGGCGGGGCTTATAAAGGGTTACAGATGTATCTCAAAGGTAGAGCTTTTACCTTTCAAAACGCTTTGCAGAGAGAAGTATAAAGCTCTTGGCATTCGATTTCCGCTTGAGGATACCGAGGCGATGTCAAAGGACAGACTTCTGGAGCTGCAAAAACATTTTGATCAGTGTTATAAATAATAAAAGAAGTGGCAGATGTTTTTCTCTGCCACTTTTGTTTTCAGGGGGGAATCCTGTTGTCGCTTGCCGCTTTTTCTTTTGGGCGAGTAGGCGCAAAAGAAAAAGCTAACAAAAAGAAAAGCGCCGTGAAAGGTCGTGGCGCTCCGCGCGCCACACTGCGCCAAAGGTGCTTTTTGAAAAAAGCACCTTTGGAAACCGAAAAACATGCGCAAAAACGGCAGAGGATTTCCTCTGCCGTTTTCTGTTATCTCTTTATGAGCTTTGCCTTGAAGCCGTTGCCTACGCCTGCGGCATTCGCATCGTCTGTGTCAATGTGCATCTCAAGGCGGAAGTCCTTGTGAACTCTGATCTGTACGTCATAGAAAAGGCTTCTTCTCTCGCCTCTGAGCTCAACGTCAACGTAGTCTCCGTCCTTTACTCCAAACGCGCGTCCCTCGTCCTCGCTCATATGTATGTGGCGGTTTGCGATAATGCAGCCCTCAGAGAGTGTTACAATGCCACGCGGACCGATAATGGTCACGGGAGCAGAGCCCTTGATATCACCCGACTCTCTTACAGGGGGCTTTACCTTGAGGGTGAAGCTGTCTGTTCGGGATATCTCAACCTGAGATGCCTTTCTCTCAGGGCCGAGAACTCGAACTCCCTCGATAGCCTTCATTGAAGGGCCAACGATAGTAAGCTGCTCCTTGCAAGCGTACTGACCGGGCTGAGAAAGATCCTTGAGCTTTGTGAGCTGATAGCCCTTACCAAAGAGGATCTCTACGTGCTCGCGAGAAAGATGTATGTGTCTGTTTGATATTCCTATCGGAATGTCGCCCTCGTTTGCGGAAGCACCGCCGTTTACCGCGCCTACTACCTTTTCAACGAGCCCTCTTATTTCCTGTTCGCTGTATTTCATCTTCTTTTTCTCCGATTTTTTAGATTATTCTGAAGTTGTCAGCCATAACGCATCTGCGCTTTCTTGTAAAGGATCTTGCAGATGTGATACCCTCGCCTGTAGGACCTGCGATAGTGAAGGTTGTGTGGCCCTCGCCGCCGAATCCGATGCCCGCATAGGAGGGAGCGTTCTTTACAAATATTGTGGTCTCAACTGCCTTTGCGAAAGCGGAGAGGTGATCTATGTTCTTGGAGTGCATGTGAGCGGTATGTCTGTTGCCGTGCTCTGCCTTTACAGCAAGCTCAATAGCGTCCTCGATATTGTCAACTCTGACGATAGGAAGGATAGGCATCATAAGCTCGTGCTGAACGAAGTCGTGCATAAAGTTTGTCTCACAGATGATGCAACGGACGCTCTTGTCAACGTTAACGCCGATCTTTGCAAGGATAACGTCTGCATCGCGGCCAACACAGTGGCGACTGACTGTTTTTACTGTCTTGCCTGCCTTGTTTACCTTCTTCTCAAGAACGATCTCTGCGAGTCTGTCTGCCTGTTCAGCGTTTATGAGGTAAGCGCCGTTCTTCTGCATCTCGGTGATAAGCTCATCTGCGATGTTTCTGAATGCGAAAACTTCCTTTTCTGCGATGCAGGGGAGGTTGTTGTCGAATGTACAGCCGTCGATTATGTCTCTTGCGGCTTTCTTTATGTCTGCGGTATCGTCAACGATAACAGGGGGATTGCCCGCGCCCGCGCCGATAGCCTTCTTTCCGGAGGAGAGAACCGCTCTTACAACACCGGGACCGCCTGTGCAGACGAGAAGTCTTATCTTGGGGTGAGACTGCATTACAGCCGCGCTGTCAAGTGTGGGCTTATCCATAGAGCAAACGAGGACCTCAGGACCGCCTGCTGCCTTGGAAGCTCTGTTTACAAGGTCGACCGCGTAGTTGGATACGCAGATAGCGTTGGGGTGGGGGTTGAATACAACACCGTTTCCTGCCGCGATCATACCGATAGAGTTACAGATAACTGTCTCAGAGGGGTTTGTACTGGGTGTGATAGAGCCGACAACACCGAAGGGAGCCATCTCTGTGAGTGTGAGACCGCTGTCGCCTGTCTTTGCCTCGGATACGATGTCCTCAGTGCCGGGAGTCTTGTCTGCAACGAGGATGTGCTTGAGGCGTTTGTGGTCAACTCTGCCCATTCCTGTCTCAGCAACGCCCATCTCAGCCATGATATGAGCCTCTGCGACAGTAAGTCTGCGGATCTCCTCGATTATCTTTTCTCTCTGCTCAACGGTCATTGCGCGAACAGCCTTATATCCTTTTTCTGCGGCATCGATAGCTTCGTTCATATCGCTGTAGATACCGATAAGACGTCTGCCTGCGTATTCGGTAGATGTCCAAGCGGCAGAGGAGCTCTGCGCGCCTTTTACTATAGATTCAACTATCTTTCTGATTTCGGCTTCTGTAATGTTTGCCATAGTAGTTATACCTCTCTGTTCTTTGGGTTTTTAGTTTTTTGCAAGTCTTTGTGTGTCTATTGCGATCATATACTCCTCGTCGGTGGGGATTATCCAGGTTCTTACCTTTGCCCCGTCCTTTGAAATATCAAAGGGAATACCGCGAGTGAAGTTGTTGTTTTTGTCTTTATCTATTTCGATGCCGAAGAACTCCATGTTCTCGCACACCATTTCTCTGATGTTGCACTGGTTTTCACCGATTCCCGCGGTGAATACAAGCGCGTCAAGTCCGTTCATCTCAGCCGCGTAAGAGCCGATATGCTTCTTGATCCCGTTTGAGAGAATATTCATCGCGAGCTGTGCTCTGTAGTTGCCCTCAGCAGCAGCGGCGGCGACGTTTCTGCAGTCGTTGGAGATTCCCGACACACCGAGAAGTCCGCTCTTCTTGTTTATGATATCCTCGACCTCATCTGCGGTATAGCCGTGGGTCTTCATAAGATATGTGACAACTGTGGGGTCGATGCTACCCGAACGGGTACCCATCTCGATTCCCTCCTGGGGAGTGAAGCCCATAGAGGTGTCTATTGCCTTGCCTCCGTCAACAGCTGTGATGGAAGAGCCGTTTCCGAGGTGGCAGGTGATTATCTTGAGATCCTCGATCGGACGTCCGAGAGCCTTTGCGAGCTCTGCGCTCACGTATCTGTGAGATGTTCCGTGGAAGCCGTAGCGTCTGATGTGGTCAGACTCGTAGAATTCATAGGGAATGGGGTAGATGTATCTGAAGTCCTCGATGTTTGAATAGAAGGACGTATCAAAAACTGCTACCTGAGGAGTCTTGGGCATAAGCTCAAGACAAGCCTTCATGCCCGCGATGGCGGGAGGACCGTGGAGGGGGTTGATCGGAACTATCGTCTCAAGGTACTTGATAACGCTCTCGGTTATACGGGAGGACTCCTTGAGCTTCTCACCGCCGTGAGCCACTCTGTGACCTACCGCCTCGATCTCGTCAACAGATGCGATAACGCCGTGCTCTTCTGATGTGAGAAGTGCGAGAAGCTTTTTGAGCGCTACTCCGTGGTTCGGAAAATCGAGCTCCTCATAGTAGGGCTCTTTACCAAGAGGCTTATGTGTGATAGCGCCGCCCGCTCCTATTCTTTCGCAAAGGCCCTTTGCGATGACTTCTGTGCTTTCCATATTGAAAAGCTGATATTTCAAAGATGAACTTCCCGCGTTGAGTACAAGAATTTTCATAGACGATTTTTCCTTTCAAGTGTATTTTAATATATAAGCTCTATTCCTTTTTCCTCGCAGAAGCGTATCCATTTTTCCGGCGGCTGTGCGTTTGTGACTATTATGTCCACGTCAGCGGCGTCGCACACCTGAATGAACGCTTTTTTATCGAATTTATCTGTATCAAGCGCGAGGATCTTTCTCTCTGCCGAATGAAGCATTGCCTGCTTTAAGAGGCTGTCGCTTTCATTTGAGTCTGTCGCACCGAGCTCCGTATCGAGTCCCTTGCAGGAGAGGATCGCGGTGTCGGCATAGTAGGACTTTATCATCTTTTCTGCGGATGACCCCATAAGTGAGAGTCCGCCCTGCTTGAGTGCGCCACCCGTGGAGAGTACTGTCCAGTCGGATTTATCCGCAAGCTCAAGAAGAATTTTTACAGAGTTTGTGATGATGGTAAGATTTTTCTTGCTTTTGATCTTTTTTGTGATGTAAAGAGCGGTAGAGCTTGAATCGAGCATTATTCTCTCGCCGTCGCGGATCATATTGCTGATAAGCTCGGAGATATACTGCTTTTTATCTATATTTACGCTCTCTCTGACGTTATAAGGGAGATCCACCGAGGAGTTGTGCTTTGCGATAGCACCTCCATAGGTTTTTGATGCAAGCCCCTCGTTATCAAGTTTTTCAAGGTCACGTCTTATAGTTTCTTCGGTTACGTCAAAATCCTTCGCAAGCTCGGAAACTATTACTTTGCCTTGTGCAGTGAGTCTGGCTATAATCTCGTTTCTGCGTTCAATAGCGAGCAAAGCTCACACCTCCTATCTTAATTTTTGTAGAAACAAATTAAA
Source organism: Eubacteriales bacterium (assembly GCA_045653105.1). Taxonomy (GTDB): domain Bacteria; phylum Bacillota; class Clostridia; order Oscillospirales; family CAG-272; genus HGM12713. The sequence goes on along the minus strand of JAZOLL010000004.1, from coordinate 3,193 downwards.
GGATGATCAAAGGATGCTTTCCCAGAGTCTCTCGTCGGGACCTGCGATGATCGAGGAATCGAGGAATACTCCGTTTTCAGTTCCTGCCTTTGCGCGCTCAATAGCCGCGGTGACAGAGGATACGCTACCTGTGAGGATAACGTAGGACTTTCCGCACATACCCTTTGCAAGTCTGACCTCGATGAGATCTACGAGTGCGGTTTTTGCCGCTGTATCTGCGGCAACTACGGCAGAAGCCGCGGTAAATGTTTCAAGAATACCGATAGCGCCCTTGTTCTTTACCTCAAGCGCTCCGCAAATAGCGGGCTGAACAGACTCGTGAGGATTTCCGAGGAGGAACTTATCAACAAGCATTACGGGGTTGTATTTCTCCGCTGCCTCAATAGCCGCCTTGACCGCGCTGAGCTCACCCGAGATCGTCGCCAGGTATTTACCGGGGCATACAGGGCCTGCCGAGATGACTTCAACATCTGCGGTTTTGAGCATTATATCCGTTGCGGTGATACCCGATGCAACGGTCTTGAATTCTATCATTCCAAGTGCTTTTTTCATTTTAAGACCTTTCTTGACTTATGTTATAGGTTATATTTTTGCGATCCTTACGAATTTATCGTTGACTATTGTGACCTTGCCCGAGATCGATGCGTGAATGTTTACGCTGAGCGCGCCTTCACGTGCGGTAGCTATCACGTCGCCGCGAGTGACTGTGTCACCCTCTTTTACGGCAGGGACAGCGGGCGCTCCGATATGCTGGGAGAGGGGGATCTTTACGAAATCTGTATCAAATCCGTGAGCTATGGGAGCAGGGACGTCATATTTCTTAAGTCCGAGACGGATCGTGAGGCGATCGACCGAGATCTTTTTGAGGTCGGCATCACGCACCTCGGGGATAGGCTGGATACCTTTGGGGAGTGCTTCTCCTCTTGCGCGTCTTTGTGCCTTGAGCTGATCGATAAGCGCTCTCGGAGAGAGATCCTGAGGGCAGGAGTAGGTCTCGCAGAGACCGCAACCCGAGCAGAAGAGAGAGCCCTCGAGTATTTTTTCATCGCCCTTGCCGCCGTTTGAGAGCACTCTCATTACGAGGTGAGGCTCAACGGGATATCCCGCAACATGACGCGAGCAAAGCTCAGTGCAGCTTCTGCACTGACAGCAAACGCTCATCGCACGGCGAAGACTGATGCTGTAATTTCTGTTTTTGTTATGTACTACGGGGTGATCCGCGGGGAGCACGATTATTCCGTTTGTTGTTTTGGTAACGACGTCACCGGGTCTTACAAGCTTACCCATCATAGGTCCGCCCGAGAGGTATTCAACGTTATCCGAGGTGAGACCGCCTGCCGCAGTAATGAGATCGGATATCTTTGTTCCTATCGGAACGAGCAGAGTTACAGGCTTTTTGACCTCTCCCGCGATCGTTACGTATTTGTTTGTAACCGGCTTTCCTTCGAGAGCGCGATATATGTTATATACCGACTCAACGTTACATACCGTGATTCCGACCGATATCGGAAGAGCGCCGGGGGGGACTAGCTTTCCTGTAACCTCCTTGATGAGAACGATCTCATCGCCCGAGGGGTATATAGGCTTTAGCTTCGACATAGAGAGCTTCGGGAAGTCTCCGATCTCAGCTTCGATCGCTTCTATAGTTTCCTTGTAGTGCGCTTTGAGGGCGATTATACCTTCCTTTGCGCCTGTTATCTCAACGATCTTGTTGAGCGCGTCGAGGATCTCGTATGTGTGCTCCTCGAGGAGCTGTCTGTGGAGCTTGAGGAGGGGCTCGCATTCAGCGCAGTTAAGTATTATAGTGTCTGCTTCTCCCGAGAGCTTGGCATAGCTTGGAAAGCCTGCACCTCCCGCGCCAACCACGCCCATTTCCTGAAGCAGATCCTTGAGTTCGTTTAGCTTCATTTTTAGGTTTCCTTATTGTACTTTGTTTGTTTTAGTCTAAATCAAAGATTCCTGTTCCGCTGTCGATTATTCCAACGATAGCCGCGTCGATAGGGGAGGTCTTCTGGTCGCAACCAACTCTTGCCGCGCTTCCGGTAGCTACGAGTACGAGCTCTCCGATGCCCGCGCCGACGTTATCAACAGCCACGAGTCTCTTGGAGTCTCCCATATTGTCACAGGTCTCAACTATCATAAACTTTGAGCCGATGAGTTTTTCATTTTTTCTTGTGGAAACTACGCTTCCTATAACTTTTCCGATAAGCATATCTTCTCCTTGCCGTCGGCATTCAACCGACCTTCGTATTTTTTGTGATTTATTTTCCGCGCGCTCCGCTCCGGATTTGAAGCGCACCGCGCGGAAAATAAATCGTGCGACGCACAATTTATTTTCCGCTGCCTCAGAGCTGACGGGTGTCAGCTATCGGCTTAGTTGAGCTTAGGAAGTATCTTCTCAACGTCTGCGTGAGGGCGGGGAATTACGTGAACAGCCACGAGTTCTCCGAGTGTGGAAGCAGCTGCGCTTCCAGCCTCAGTTGCAGCCTTAACAGCTCCAACGTCGCCTCTTACCATAACAGATACGAGACCGGAACCGATCTTCTCTGTTCCGATGAGCTCAACGTTTGCAGCCTTTACCATTGCATCAGCTGCCTCAATTGCAGCAACAAGTCCTCTTGTTTCTACCATTCCGAGTGCTTCAAGTGCCATAATATTTTTCCTCCGTTTAAAATTTTACTTTAATTACTTAAGCTTGGGGAGTATCTTCTCAACGTCTGCGTGAGGGCGGGGAATTACGTGAACAGCCACGATCTCACCGAGTCTGGAAGCTGCTGTGCTTCCTGCCTCAGTTGCAGCCTTAACAGCTCCAACGTCGCCTCTTACCATAACGGATACGAGACCGCTTCCGATCTTCTCTGTTCCGATGAGCTCAACGTTTGCAGCCTTTACCATTGCATCAGCTGCCTCGATTGCAGCTACGAGTCCTCTTGTTTCTACCATTCCGAGCGCTTCAAGTGCCATAATTATTTATCCTCCTTGATTTCTGTTGTTTTTTTAGTTGTTGTTTTCTTTGTGGTTGTTGTTTTTTTCGTTGCCTGTACGGGTGCCTCTGCAACCTCTTCCTTGGGAGTTTCCGCCTTGGGGGGTTCAACCTTTGGAGCGATCCTCTTTGCGGAGAGCACTGCGAGTTTGACTGTTTCCGCGTGGGGGTTAGCGATCACCGCTGTAGCGACAGGCTTTTTGATGCACT
>JAZOLL010000003.1:0-13231 GCA_045653105.1 Eubacteriales bacterium | reverse complement strand
GCACTTGACCTTCAGCTTGCAAGAATTCTCAAGGCTCTTGACGCCGCAGGCGGTGTCGCTCTTATCACAGCTGACCATGGAAACGCAGACGAGATGTATGAGGTTGACAAGAAGACCGGTGAGCCCAAGGCTGACAAGTGTGGCAACTTCAAGGCAAAGACAAGCCACACGCTCAATCCTGTTCCCTGCATAATCTACGACAACTTCTATGCAGACAAGTACTCTGTAAAGGCGGACAACGGCAAATTCGGTCTCTCTAACGTTGCGGCAACCATGGTAAATCTCATGGGTTATGACGCACCCGAGATGTGGGACGAAAGCATTATAGAGTTCTGATAAATATTAAAATTCAAGTCGGGTTATCGCTAAAAGCGGTAGCCCGACATCATTTTTCAGCACGCAAAGCAATTATTAAAAAACCTTAAAAAATATAGAGTTTTCGCCATTTTTTATTGATTTTAATTGCAGTCAGTTATTGACAAAATATTTCTTTTGTGGTAGAATAAATTTTAGTTTTTATTTATTGACTACTATATTATAAAATAATTTATTATTTTAAGGATTTTAAGAAGGTACAATCATGATCTGGTCTAAAGAAGAAACTCTGCCAAGAGAAGAAATTGAAAAAATTCAGCTTGAACGCTTAAAGGAAACCGTCTCTCGCGTTTATGAAAAGGTTGAGCCTTACAGAAAAAAGATGCAGGATGCAGGTATTACACCCGATGACATCCAGTCACTCTCGGATCTCTCAAAGCTCCCCTTTGTTACAAAGCAGGATATGCGTGACAACTATCCTTTTGGACTCTTTGCGGTTGACCGCGATGAGCTTGTTCGCATACACGCCTCCAGCGGAACAACAGGAAAGCCTACTGTTGTAGGATATACAAAAAACGACCTGAAGTACTGGACCGAATGCGTATCGAGAATCGCCTGCATGGGCGGTGCCACCGCCAAGGATGTAGCACAGATATGCTTTGGATACGGTATGTTTACAGGTGCTCTCGGACTCCATTACGGACTCGAAAACATAGGCGCAACGATAGTTCCCTCTTCTACAGGAAACTCGCAGAAGCAGATAATGTATATGCAGGACTTTGAGACCTCCTTGCTCGTAGCCACTCCTTCTTATGCGCTTCGTCTTGCCGAGGTTGCAAAGGAGATGGGCGTTGAGCCTGAGCGCGACCTCAAGGTAAGAATCGCTCTCGTTGGAAGCGAACTGCTCACAGACGCTATGCGTGAGGAGATGCACAAGGTTTGGGGCAAGGATATCCTCATCACCTCCAATTACGGTATGAGCGAGCTCATGGGACCCGGTGTTTCGGGTGAGTGCCTTGAACACTGTGGAATGCATATAAACGAGGATTATTTTATCCCCGAGATAATAGATCCCAAAACCGGTGAGGTGCTTCCTATCGGCGAGACAGGTGAGCTTGTTATCACCTGCATCAGAAAAGAAGGAATTCCGCTTATAAGATATCGCACAAAGGATATCACAAAGCTCTACTATGAGCCCTGTAAGTGCGGAAGAACCTTCTGCCGTATGGAAAATCTTTCGGGACGCAGCGATGACATGCTCAAGATCAGAGGCGTCAACGTATTCCCGAGCCAGATAGAAGAGGTCATTCTCAGCATTGAAGAGCTCGGTCCTCACTATGAGATAATTCTTGAAAGAGAGGGATATCTTGACAAGCTCACAGTTAAGGTAGAGCTTGCTCACAGCACCGACTCCTTCCCCACACTTGAGAGAATCTCCAAAGAGGTACGCAACAAGCTCAAGGTAATGCTTGGACTTGACGCAAAGATATTGCTCGAATCCCCCAACACGCTCCAACGCTTCGAGGGAAAAGCTAAACGTGTAAAAGATCTTAGAAACAAGGAGTAATAAAAATGGCAAAGAAAACAATTATGCTCGGTAACGAGGCTATCGCAAGAGGCGCATACGAGGCGGGAGTAACCGTTTCCAGCGCATATCCCGGAACACCCAGCACAGAAATAAGCGAATATCTCGCAAAATACGACGAAGTATATACAGAGTGGGCGCCTAACGAGAAGGTTGCCGCTGAGGTGGCTATAGGTGCTTCCATCGCGGGAGTCAGAAGCCTTGCTTGTATGAAGCACGTTGGTCTCAACGTAGCAAGCGACCCGCTTTACACATTTGCATATACGGGAGTAACCGGCGGTTCTGTAATCGTCGTAGCTGACGACCCCGGACTCGCAAGCTCTCAGAACGAGCAGGATACACGTATGATCGCGCGCTCCGCTCACGTACCGGTGCTTGAGCCTTCTGACAGCCAGGAAGCGAAAGACTTTATGAAGTACGCTTACGAGCTCAGCGAAAAGTACGACACCCCCGTAATACTCAGAACAACAACAAAGCTTGCTCACTCTCAGAGCGCAGTTGAGCTTTGCGACAGAGTTGAAGTTCCCGCAAAGGAATATACAAGAAGCGTTCCCAAATACGTTATGATGCCCGCGTCTGCTATCGGTCGCCACCTCGTTGTTGAGGACCGTGAGATCCGTATGGCAAAGGACAGCTCATCCTTCCCCTGCAACGTAATGGAGATAAAGGATAAGAGCATCGGATTTATAACCTGCGGTATCGCTTATCAGTACGTAAAGGAAGTTTGCCCCGATGCAAGCGTTCTCAAATTCGGTCTTGTAAACCCCATCTCTCGTGAGCTCGTAGAGAGCTTTGTAAATCAGGTAGAAACTGTTTACGTTTTCGAGGAGCTTGAGCCCGTTATTGAAGAGCAGGTTCGTGCTTGGGGATTTGACGTTAAGGGCAAAGAGCTCTTTACACGTCAGGGCGAATACAGCGCAAATCTTCTCAGAAGAGTTCTCTTTGGTAAGGACGAGGCAGCATTTGATAAGATCGAAGCGCCCAACCGTCCGCCTATCCTCTGCCCCGGTTGTCCTCACAGAAGCGTGTTCTCTGTACTCAGTAAGCTTAAGATTCACGCTGCCGGTGATATCGGTTGCTACACCCTCGGTGCAGTAGCACCCCTGAGTGTTATCGATACCACTATCTGTATGGGCGCAAGTATCTCCGCGCTTCACGGTATGGAAAAAGCCAGAGGAAAAGAGTTTATCAAGAACTGGGTTGCCGTTATCGGTGACTCCACCTTCTTACATACAGGCATAAACTCTCTTACAAATATGGTATATAACAAGTCCACAGCAACTGTTATGATCCTCGATAACAGAACCACAGGAATGACAGGTCATCAGGATCATGCCGCTACAGGAAAAACACTCAAGGGCGAGGAGACAAACGCTATCGACCTTGCAGAGCTTTGCCATGCGGTCGGTGTTAAGAACGTTATCGAGATCAGCGCATTTGACGTAAAGGGGCTTGAAAAGGTTATAAAGGAAAGTGTTGCAAGTGACACTCTCACAGTAATTATCACAAAAGCTCCCTGCGTTCTTCTCAAGGGTCAAACATTCCCTAACTACTGCCGCATAGATGCAGATAAGTGTAAGGCTTGCGGTATGTGTATGAAGATTGGCTGCCCCGCTATAACAAGACGCGAGGATGGCAAAATGCATATAGATGATACTATGTGTAATGGATGCGGACTTTGCACAAATTACTGCAAGTTCAATGCTATAGAAACGGTGGTGAGATAATATGACAAAGAATATTATGATCGTCGGTGTCGGCGGACAGGGTACGCTCCTCACCAGTAGAATCATCGGTAAAACTGCCCTTGAAATGGGTATGGACGTCAAGATCTCCGAGGTTCACGGAATGGCTCAGCGTGGAGGTAGCGTGGTTACCTTTGTTCGCTTTGGCGACAAGGTATGCGAGCCTGTAGTTGAGGAAGGTCAGGCTGACGTTATAATCGCATTTGAGCAGCTTGAGGCTCTCAGATACTCTCACTTCCTCAAGCCCGACGGAGTTCTTGTGGTCAATGATTGCAAGATCTCTCCCATGACTGTTGTTATCGGCGCAAAGGAGTATCCTAAAAACATTATTGAAACACTCAAAGCAGACCACAAGGTATATGCAATAGATGGACAGTCTATCGCAAAGGAGCTTGGCAACAGCAAGGTGCTTAACTCCGTTGTTCTCGGTTATGCCGCGAAATTTATAGGCTTTGATAAGGAAACTTGGCTCAATGTTATCGGTACTACAGTTCCGAAAAAGACTATTGACATAAACTTTGCCGCATTCAACCGCGGATATGAAGCTAACTAATTTTTGATATTACGGAGATTTTGCCATGATATGGAATGAAACAAAGGAGTGTATGAGCCGCGACCAGATGACTAATCTGCAAAGCGCAAGACTTGTAAAGCTTGTAGATTACGTTTATCACAATGTCGAGTTCTACAGAAAAAAGATGCAGGCTGTCGGACTTATGCCCGGAGACATCAGAAGCATCGAAGATATAACAAAGCTTCCCTTCACCACCAAGGACGACCTCAGAGATAACTATCCCTTCGGTCTCTTTGCGGTTTCCAACTCACAGATAATAAGAATACACGCGTCCAGCGGTACTACCGGTAAAGCAACTGTTGTAGGCTACACAAGACACGACCTCGAGGTCTGGTCCGAGTGTGTTGCAAGATGCCTTACAATGGCAGGTGTTTCTAAGGACGATATAATCCAGATCGCTTATGGTTACGGACTCTTCACCGGTGGTCTCGGAGCGCACGATGGAGCACAGAAAATAGGCGCTACAGTTGTTCCTATGAGCACAGGAAACTCCAAAAAGCTCACGACCATGATGATAGATTTCGGAGCAACAGCAATAGCCGCAACTCCCTCTTACCTGCTTCACATCTCCGAGGTGCTTGAAGCAGAAGGCCTACTTGACAAGATAAAGCTTAAATCCGCTATCTGCGGTGCTGAACCTTGGACAGAAAAGATGCGTCACGAGATAGAAACAAGACTCAACATAAAGGCTTATGATATCTACGGACTCAGCGAGGTAATGGGCCCCGGTGTTGCTTGCGACTGTGACTACCATAAGGGACTTCACGTTTGCGAGGATCACTTCTATCCCGAGGTGCTCAACTCTGCAACACTCACGCCAGTCGCAGACGGCGAGACAGGTGAGCTTGCGTTTACAACTCTCACCAAGGAAGGAATTCCGCTTATCCGCTACAGAACCAAGGACCTTACAAGCATTGATCACTCTGTCTGCGAATGCGGAAGAACGAGTGCTCGTATCTCTCGCTTCAAGGGACGTGTTGACGATATGCTTATCATCAGAGGTGTCAACGTATTTCCGAGCCAGATAGAGGCGGCTCTCGTCGATGTTGAAGAGGTAACTCCTCACTATATGATGATCGTAGACCGCGTAAACAACCTTGATACGCTTGAGGTTCAGGTTGAGATAGATCCTAAATACTACACCGACGAGATCAGAGCTATAGAGGCGCTGACAAAGAAGATAGCGCACGTTATACAGCAGGCTCTCGGTATCAACGCAAAGATAAAGATAGTTGAGCCTCAGTCACTTGTAAGAAGCCAAGGAAAAGCGGTTCACGTTATCGACAACCGTAAACTTTATTGATTTTTAGGAGGAAGAATTATGTTTGCAAAACAGCTCACAGTATTTATTGAAAACAGAACAGGCAGACTTTGCGAGGTTCTTAACGTTCTCAAGGAGAATGACGTTAACATACTTTCTCTAAGTCTCGCAGATACGACCGAATTTGGTCTTCTCCGCCTTATCGTAAGCGAGCCCACTCTCGGAAAAGAAAAGCTTACCGAAAAGGGCTTCTCTTCTCTTCTTTCTGATGTTTCTATTATAAAGATTCCTCACAAGGTAGGAAGCCTTCAGGAGCTTCTTCGCTCGGTCGACCAGAAAGGCGTAAACATTGAGTATATGTATGGACTTTCCATTGACGGAGAGGACGCTTACGTTGTTCTCAAGGCCGGTGATATGAACAAGGTTGATGCTATACTTTCCGAGGAAGGTATAGATACAATTACTAACGAGTATCTCGCAAAGCTTCAGTGAGGCTTGTATGATAATTGATCTTCATACCCACGTATTCCCTGATAAAATAGCGCAGAAGACCATTGATCATCTTACGTCGATAAGTCAAAACAAGCCCTTTTCGAACGGCTCTGTTGACGGTCTTCTTTCTGAGATGGCAGAGGGCGGTGTTGATATCTCGATATCGCTCCCCGTTATGACGTCCCCTTCGCAGTTTGACAGTGTAAATCGCTTTGGGGCGGAGGTAAACGAGAGATTTGCCGATTCAATACCGAAGATAATCTCCTTTGCGGGAATACACCCCGCTTGCGAAAATATCGGGGAGAAGATGAGCTTTATCGCTGAGTGCGGATTTAAAGGCGTCAAGATACATCCCGATTATCAGGATACCTTTATGACCGACGAAGCGTATGACAAGATCTTTGCAGCTGCCGAAAAGCTTGGACTTATAGTTATTACACACGCGGGTGTTGACGGTGCCTACCGCGACAGACCCACGAAATGCACACCAAGTATGGCAAAGGAAGTTATAAGCCGTCATCCCGACCTCAAACTCGTTTTAGCGCACTATGGCGGAAACGAGATGTTTGACGAAGTAGAAGAGCTTTTGGCCGGGGAGAACGTATGGTTTGACACAGCGTTTATACTCCGCTACATCGGTAAAGAAAAGTTTTTAAAAATATTAGAAAAACACGGTGCGGACCGCATTCTCTTCGCTACGGATTCTCCGTGGAGCGGAATGAAGGAGGACCTCGACATTATCAGATCCTTTGGTCTCGACCGTATCACAGAGCAAAAAATTCTTTGCGACAATGCAAAGAAGCTCCTCTGTATATAGGAGGTAATTATGGCATACAACCAGGATATGTTCGCCCTCGGAAGCAAGCGCTCAATAATCAGAGAAATATTTGAGCACAGCAAGACGAGAGCAAAAGAAATAGGCGCGGAAAACGTATTTGATTTCAGTCTTGGAAATCCCAGCGTTCCCGCTCCGAAGGAAGTAAACGACACCATTGCAGAGCTTCTCGCTACAAAGGATTCGGTACAGCTCCACGGATACACATCCGCGCAGGGTGACCTTTCTGTACGCACAACTATTGCTGACAGCATTAAGGAAAGATTTAACGTAAACGTAACACCTAATCATATCTATATGACCTGCGGTGCTGCCGCTTCTCTTTCAATTTGTCTCAAGGCACTTGTTGAGGAAGGCAAAAACGAGGAGTGTATCGTCTTTGCTCCCTTCTTTACTGAGTACCGAGTTTTTATTGAGAACTCAGGCGCAAAAATGGTTATCAGCAATCCCGAAGCAGACACATTCCAAGTAGATCTTACGGATTTTGAATCAAAGATCACAGATAAGACCAAGGCTATCATACTCAATTCTCCCAACAACCCTAGCGGAGTTGTATATTCAAAGGCTACTATAGCTTCGGTTTGCGAGATACTCAAGCGCAAATCTGCTGAGTATGGAAGCCCCATATATCTCATCGCAGACGAGCCCTACCGTGAGCTCGTATATGCGGATGTTGAGGTTCCCTACCTTATGAATTATTACGACAACACACTCGTATGCTATTCTTATTCCAAGTCTCTCTCCCTCCCCGGCGAGAGAATCGGATATATCGCGGTTTCCCCCTCGATGGAAGACGGTGAAAATATCTACCTTGCAGTTTGCGGTGCGGGAAGATCACTCGGATACGTTTGTGCGCCGAGCCTCTTCCAGCAGGTTATCGCACGTTGCATAAACGCAAAGGTCAACGTTGACGTATATAAAAAGAACAGAGATCTTCTTTACGATAATCTCACGTCTTACGGTTACACCTGCGTAAAACCCGACGGAGCTTTCTACCTCTTTGTAAAAGCGCTTGAGGAGGATGCTTTCAAGTTCTACGAGAAAGCAAAGGAGTACGAGCTCCTCGTTGTTCCCTGCGACGATTTTGGAGTCAAAGGATACGTACGTATCGCTTACTGTGTTGACGAAGCTCGTATAATTGCGGCTTTGCCTGCATTTAAAAAGCTTGCTGAAGAGTACGGCAAATAAAATAAAAAACACCGAGCAGCTCTGCTCGGTGTTTTTTATTTACTTTATCTTTCTGCACTCAAGGTAATATCTCTTATCGACCGCGTGTCCCATAGAAAAAGTTTTTCTGGGAAGCGCTCCATCAAAGATAACCGTCTTGAAAAGCTGTGCCTTTGACATTCCATCAAAGATAAATCCTATACTGTTCGGCTTTTGTGCCAAGGCTTTTATAGAATCCTCGCCGTGTATGTAATCTACTTCTGCACCTTCGTGTGCTTTTATATACTTGTCTATAAATATCTGGAGAGTTCCCACCGCAAGCTGTTGGGTAGGCTTTTCTGCCACTAAAGTTCCTTTTGAATCTCCGTAGATATAATCTATCCTCTGTGCCTCAGCGGTACCGTCGAGTGCATCTATATGAGTGGCAAGCGAGGATATAACATCTGCAGGATCAATACCAGTCATAATTCTGTAGATAGGCTCGAACTTAAGCGCCTCGTCGTGAAGATTTACAACTTCAATAAGCGCATATCTTGCGGGATGTTCTGCCGCCGCATCGCCAAGCTTTGCCTTGATGTCCTCATAGGTTGCCTTGGCTGTTGCGAGTGAGTGATTTCCGTCACCAACAGCAAAAAGAAGAGGCGCGAGTGTGTCATCTCCATATTTTTCACGCATAGCTTCAGGTAGAATAAGACTGTCAAGCGCTTTGGATATACGCTCTCTGTCCTCTTTTGATATGAGAGTCCCCTTGATATGTCCGCCGCCGAGCATAAGCTCAAAATCGTAAAGCACTTCACCATTTGCCGCCTTCGGTACAGAAAAGACCTTATCATCAGGATCGTCTATAAGAAGCATAACGTGAGGCAGCTCAATGCTCGCTCCTCTTCTTATTGCAACTCTCGGGGGTATTCTTTCTATAACTGTTGCCTCGGTAGCGCGTATAAGCGCACTTGCGCCTTTTTTATAGTCGTATGCTTCAAGATCCACAGCCATAACGATACCGTGACGTACTGTTCCGTCAGACTGTGTTCGCTCAACGTAGATCATGGAATCATTATAAGCTCGAAGTATATCTTTTTCATACTCGAGCATACGAGAATTTATATCATCAATACGCACTTTCGTTTCAGAAAGATACACCTCGGGAAGTATCATGTTGAGTGTAGAGGGTGCATCTCCTACCGTCTCTTCTGCCTGTGCCCAGTATTCGGGTTCACTCGTAAACTGATCGCAAGCAACGACAGCCCATTTTTCCGGGGCATATTTTTTGAAATCAGGCAGAAGAATATCTGCACTTTTATAGCATCTATCCATTTTATAACTCCTTTTAGTCGGGTATTGTTTTTTCAAATATAACGTTATATCCGTCAGCTTTGCAGCTCGCGAGTTCGCCTTTGGTTTTTACTGTCCAAATGAATATCGGAATCTTGAAAAGTTTTCTGCAAACGTATACCATAAGTGAGTTTTTTTGCCTTATATCCACCACAACAAAATCGGGGCGGGATATCACGTTGAGAAGAAGCTTTGAGAGACAAAAGCTGACAAAGGTTTCGTGAAGCTTTTCGCATCTTTTTGTTTTTGTGACAAGCTGACCTCTAGCATAACGCTGACGATATTTTTTAAACCATGCCAAAAGCCTAGGATCAAAAGACTCTACCGAAAAAGCCCCTCTATATTTATCGAGGATCGGGGCCACTTTCTCACAAAGCTCGGTATCCCACTCCCCGCTTTTAAGCTCTATCAAAAGCGGAACCCTACCGTCTATAAGCTCAAGCACTTCTGAAAGTGTCGGTATCGTAAGATCTGTACCTAACAGTCTCAAGCTCTTGAGCTCGCGGCAAGTCAAGTCCGAAAGCTTTTTATCAACTCCGCACATTCTTTTAAGGTTGCGATCGTGAAAGATCATTACCTGTTTATCCTTGGAAAGCTGAATATCAACCTCTATTCCGTATCCGTTCTGCGCGGCAAAGGAAAACGCGGGAAGCGAATTTTCGGGAATTACGTTATTCCAAAGTCCTCTGTGCGCGTAGCTTGTGGATAGCATATACATATCCGCAGGATCCTTTACTCGCGGCATGATAAGGAAAAGATATATTCCCACTATTATTGCTACGGATAATACTGTAATCAATATCGGTGGAAGTAGTAGAAAAAATATCATTTCAAACTATCTCCTCAAATAGCCATGCCGTCTTTTCTCAAAAGGTGAAGTGCTTTAAGCACCGCTGCCTGTGTCTTTCCGTCGGTGACTTTGCCTGAATATATCATATCTTCAAGTTCTTTTGCGGGGATTCTCACACACTCGAGGAACTCATCCTCATCGAGATCCATGTCTCCGAATTCAAGGCCTTTTGCAAGATACATATATATTCTCTCACCCATTATCGCGGGAGAGCCATAATACTCACCCAGAGATATGAGCTCTTTGCATGTGGCTCCGGTTTCCTCACGAAGCTCGCGAAGCACCGCACTCATAGGATCCTCCTCGCTGCTGTCAAGCTTACCAGCAGGTATCTCAAGAAGCACCTGAGCTATAGAATATCTGTACTGTCTAACACAAACGATATCTCCGTCATCTGTCACGGGAACTACACAAACCGCGCCCACATGCTTTATATATTCACGAATAGACTCTTCTCCGTTAGGCAAACTGACAACATCACGATAAAGTTTTACTACCTTTCCGTCAAATATAAACTCGGAGCTGACCATATCCTCTTTCAGATGCTTTATATCCATAAACCTCTCCTTGTGTAAACTTATTTACCAAATTATTATACAACATCTTTGCTTGAAAATCAAGTAAAAAAACTATTTAACTTGATTTATAAAAACTTTTGTGATATAATCAGTATAATACTTATATGAGGTGAACTTATGAAAAAGGTTGAGATATATACAGACGGTGCTTGCCGTGGAAATCCTGGTGTCGGCGGTTGGGGTGCTGTACTTAAATACGGTGCATTTGAGCGCGAAATATCGGGCGGTGAGCCATCTACCACCAACAACCGTATGGAGCTTACCGCGGTGATCGAGGCACTGAGCCTTCTAAAAGAGCCCTGCCACGTTACACTCACCTCTGACTCAAAATACGTCATAGATGCCATAGAAAAAGGTTGGCTTGAGTCTTGGCGCAAAAAAGGCTGGAAAAAGGCGGACGGCAAGGCTGTGCTCAACGTTGACCTTTGGGAGAAGATCGTCGAGCTTCTCTCTGTTCACACGGTGGATTTTGTTTGGGTACACGGCCACACAGGACACAAATATAACGAGCGTTGCGACGAGCTTGCAACCACTTTTGCAGACAAAATAGCCGCAAATATCATATAAATTAAAGGGGACTTGGTAACACCAAGTCCCCTTTCTCACTCCTCGACAATATTCGTCATATAATGTATCGAAGGAGGTGTAAATTATGAAAGAATCAGCAAACACCTGCACAACCGAAATAGGCTCTGTAACGCAGGCTATGAAGTCTCAAGAAATACTCGCAAAATACGCGATTCCCACAAGGATTATAAAGACAGAATCCCACCGTCGCGGCTGTATATATGCGCTCTCTTATCCTTGCTCACAAAAAGCCAATGTAGAGCGTCTGCTCTCAAGTGAGAAAACAGCCTTCAGACGCCGAGGAGAAAGATAATATGCTATGCTACCTTGACAATGCGGCTACAAGCTTCCCTAAACCGAGAGTGGTATATGATGAAGTGTACAAATGTATGAGCCGCTACTGCGGAAATCCCGGACGAGGTTCTCATAGCTTATCACTGGCTGCGGCAAAAAAGATATTTGAATGTCGAGAGAGAATCGCTGAGCTTGTTGGAGTAAGAGAGCCCGAGCGCATTTTGTTCACCTACAACACCACCTATGCCATAAATACAGTAATAAAGGGCGTTTTAAAAAAAGGAGATCACGTGATAATCTCGGACATGGAGCACAATGCGGTACTCCGCCCTATCTTCAAGCTTTCGAAATCTGGTGTGATCACCTACGACGTGTTTCCATCGTTTGCAAAAGAGAAAAAAAGCTCGCCAACGCTTATATGCGCAAAAATTGCCACTCTTTTAAAGCCAAACACAAAAATGATAATCTGCACGCATGCTTCTAATATATGCTCCCTAACACTACCGATAAAAGAAATAGGTGAGTTTTGTAAAAAGCGTTCTATCTTTTTCCTTGTTGATGGCGCGCAGTCGGTCGGCCATTACAACATTAACATCGATGAGATGAATATAAGTGCGCTCTGTTTTCCTTCCCATAAAGGGCTTTATGGCCCTCAAGGCGCAGGTATTATTGCATTGGGCGACGGAATAAGCCTAGATACTTTAATAGAGGGTGGCAATGGTATAAATTCACTTGAAGGTAATATGCCTGAAATATCTCCAGAACGCTATGAAGCAGGAACACTCGCCACACCTATAATAGCAGGTCTTTCTGAGGGGGTGGGATTTATAAGCTCACTATCAAAAGAAGAAATAGTCGGATATGAAAAGTATTTGTTTTGCAAAGCAGCATCTATGCTCTCGAATATCAATGGTGTTCGCATATTTCTGCCACAGCATCCTGGTTCTGTACTTCTATTCAATGTTGACGGTATTCCGTCAGAACGAGTATCACTTTACCTCGACTCGCAAAACATCTGCACACGAGGCGGTTTTCATTGTGCGGCACTGGCACACAAAACGCTGGGGACAGAAAATCTGGGTGGAGTTCGTTTGAGCTTTGGAATATTTAATAAGACAAGAGAGATAGATAATCTTTCAAAAGCCATACTAAAAATGAAAAAAGAGCTATAAGCAAAGAACACAGCAGTTACATTCAACTGCTGTGTTCTTTGTCTAACACCAATTTTTGTTTGTCGAAACAGATAAATTAGTCCTGAGCTTTTCTTCTTTCCTCAAAGCATGCGCTGCAGTAAACAGGTCTGTCATTTGAGGGCTGGAAGATTACTTTTGCAACACCGCCGCACTGTGCGCATGTTGTCTCGAAGTATTCGCGGGGAGCTTTTGCTGCGTTCTTCTTAGCATCACGGCAAGCTTTGCAGCTCTTGGGCTTATTGAGGAAGCCTTTCTCTTTGTAGAACTGCTGCTCTCCGGCGGTGAATACGAACTCTTTGCCGCACTCTTTGCAGACAAGAGTTCCACTCTCGATTTCGCCTTCTGTGTCTGCTCCAACTTTTACTTCTTCTTCGTACATTGTCTTACCTCGCTTTATAAAATGGAATTTGTTTTGCCCAAAGTATTCCGATAGCGTCTGACTT
>JAZOLL010000002.1:0-3745 GCA_045653105.1 Eubacteriales bacterium | reverse complement strand
CAAAACAATCCCTCAGTCAGCTTCGCTGACAGCTCCCTTTACACAAGGGAGCCTTTGGCACAGGAGCGTTCTCACACTATATTTTGTTTGATTCTTCTCATCGGTTAACCTCTTTTGAACCACGCGACTATCGCGTGGTTTTCGTCTTAAAACAAAAGCCTCCCTACCGGAGGGAGGCTTTGCTTAGACGCTAAAAACGCGCCGCCGCTCGCCCATACAGACAAAACAAAAAGCCCCCATGGGGGCTTTTTATTTATTTTCCTTTGCGGAGTGCGCCGATCTGTATGCCTTCGGGCTGAGACCTGACATTTTCTTGAAGAAACGGGTGAAGTAATGTATGCTTTCAAAGCCGAGATACTCGGAAATATTTGTAAAGGTGTCGGTGGTGGAGAGTATTCGCTTTTTTGCCTCCTCAAAGCGGCGCGCGTCGATAAACTCGCCTATCGTTTTTCCCGTTGCGCGCTTAAACTCCTTGCAAAGAGTTGCGCGGTTGGTACGAAAGATAAAAGCGAGCTCGTCTATCGTTATCTTTTCTCGGTAGTTGTCGCTCACGTACTGTATCATCTCCTGTACGATAAGCGTGCGCTCAACACCGTCCTCGGCGGACTCGGTCGTGGTGTGACCGCGCACGAGTCGAATGAGAAAATACTCAAGCAGAATACGCAGCATCTGCTCAGCGCCCACGGGTTGATTCCGCCTTTTTTTCATGTCGTATACAGGTACGTTATAGGGCGGCTTGAAGACCGCGCGCCCCTCCTTGACGATCTCCGCAAGGCGGCGCACCGCAGTTGCATCAAGCTCTGTCGGCTCAAAGGAAAAGCGGTCTATAAGAGTGGTAGAGCACTCAAATCCGATAATAATAACGGTCGGCGCGGAGTCCGAGGGGCAGGTGAGTGAGTGCGTGGTGTTCTGACGGTGGATTATCATCTGGTTTTTCCCGAGAGTGCCTGTGTAGTCAGCCGAGGTCACCTCAAGCTTTCCCGAATTCACAAAGACCAGCTCGTAAAACGGATGCTCCTCTCCATCCGTTGAAAAATCCTTGTCAAATTCAAAGAAATGCAGATTGACTATTCCTGTCACGGAAAGTGTGTCGTTTAGCTTTTTCGATACGTATTTCATACCTCTATAATAACACAATATCAGTTAACTGTCAATAAAATAATTTACGATAGTGCAAAAATATTTCACGATTTTGCAAATACAAGCGGGGAAAAGTTATGTATAATGAAAATGTAAGAATTACAAATTTTCAAATAAAGGAGAATCATTATGAGCAGAATTTGCATTCCCGATTGGGAGTATCAGGAAAGAATCAAAAAGGCAGCAAAGCTTGTCAGAGAAAAAGGACTTGACGTTATGGTGGTTTGCTCTACAGAGAGCGACTATGCTAACGCGCGTTATTTCTCGGGATTTTGGCCCCTCTTCGAGAGAGCGGGTGTTGCTATCAGCGCAACAGGTGACGCGGCGCTCCTCGTAGGACCCGAGTCCGCAGTTTTCGGCAAGGACCGCTCCAAGATAGACAAGGTTTTCGTTCTTCGCGAGTTCAGAGAGTCCGCAGACCCCTCCTACCCCGAGCTTCAGGCAAGCACCTTTAATGAGGTGTTCAAGGCCATCGGCGTTACAGGAGAGCATATCAAGATAGGTCTCGGCAGCTACGTTGAGTGCACGCTCCCCATCTTCGAGGGACTTCGCGATTCCTACCCCAAGGCAGAGATCGTTAAGTGCAACGACATTATGGTAACGCTTCGTCAGATCAAGTCTGAGAACGAGCTTGCTTGTATCCGTGAGGGCTTCCGTATAATCGAGCTTGCAACCGATGAGGTTATCAAGAACCTCAGACCCGGTGTTACCGAGCTTCAGATGGTCGGTGTTGCTCAGAGAGTTATATACGAGCACGGTGCAGAGTACGAGGGACTTCCCATGTATGTATTCAGCGAGGAGAGCACACGTCACGCTATCAGCCGCTCCTGCTACAGAGAGATAAAGAAGGGTGACATCGTTCAGCTCAACCTCTCCGCAAAGATAGACGGCTACTCCCCCAGTATCGGTCTTCCCGTAATCATGGGCAAGCTTGAGGGCGAGCGCCGCGAGCTCGTTGAGTTCTGCCGCCAGATGCACGAATGGACAGGCGAGCAGCTCAGAGCAGGAGTTATGGCAAGCGACGTTGCAAAGGGATTTTTGCAGATGTACAAGGACGCGGGCTATGAGAAGAACTACGTTTACGGCCCCTGCCACGGAACAGGTATGATAGAGGTGGAAGCTCCTTGGATGGAGACAAGCACCGATTATCTGCTCCAGGAGAATATGACATTCCAGATAGACACCTTTATCTCCGGACCCACCTTCGGCTGTCGTTGGGAGAAGGGCGTTGCGGTCAAAAAGGACGGAATCGAGACATATACCGATTACCTCAAGCGCGGAATCATAGAGCTGGAGTTCTGATATGAGCGTTTGCGGAAAGAAGAATTGGATAATTCCCGATTGCGAGCTTCCTCCCGAGGGAGAGGGCGTGCTCAAGGGACATGAAAGCGTTATCATCGTCAATGATACAGACGAGGTCGCTCACATAAAGGTCAAGCTGTTTTTTCCGGACAAAGAGCCCTACACGGATATTGAGTGGACGGTAGAGGCGCAGAGAGTGCGCTGCTTCCGTATGAACGATCTTGAGGATATGTGCGGCTATGAGGTCGAGCGCGAATGCCAATACGCGATGAAGCTTGAGAGCTCAACCGAGATCGTCGTTCAGTACGGCAGACTTGACAACCGCCAGACTAATCTGGCTTACTACACAACTCTCGGCTTCTGAAAAGCTAGCCCGAAAGGAGAAATTTTATGATTTTGGATCATTCTTTTCCTAAAGAGCGCGACTACGTGCAGGCAAATAATATTCCTCTGGTGATCCCCGCGGGCACTGTGGAATATCACGGACCTCACTGTTCCTACGGTTGCGACACTCTGATTGCAGAAGGACTTATCAACCGTCTTATGGAAAGACGTGAGCTTATGCTCGCGCCTACGATAAACTACTCGCCGTCGAGCTATGCGGTGGGGGATGCTAAAAGCGGCACGGTGCACGTTGAGGAGACGGCTTTTGAGAACTACGTTTACTACGTGTTTATGAGTCTGCTTTCCGCGGGCTACCGCAATATCTACGTGGTGATACATCACCAGTTCGAGCAGGAGAGCGAGATGCCGATGACACTTTGCTACCGTATGGCGGCAAAGAGAGCTACGATGAAGTATCTCGAGATGACTCTCGGTCAGGGCTGGTGGGGTAGTGAGAGCTACGCTAACTACTACGAGCAGCTCGAGGGGGATAACAATCCGTTCAACTGGATAAAGGTAATTCCCACAATGAGCACCGCGGTGCAAAACGCGACGGGTTATGACCACGCGGGAAAATATGAGTCCTCGATACTTATGGCGCTCTATCCCGACGCAGTCAAGCTTGACCGCATCGACGATATAAAGCACTGGTTCACCGAAAGCGCGCGAGAGGCAAATGCCGAGCTCGGCGAGCTTATGGTAGAGAAATCGCTTGAATATCTTGAAGAGACGATAATCTGATGAAAAGACAAAATAAATATCCCCCCGTAAAACGGGGGGTATTTCAGTTTCGGGCATAGCCCTAATATTACTGGCTGCGCACAAGTGCGCTTTTTGTTGGCCTGCCAGCCATGCATCTATTACGTACACCGCGCTCAAGCGGGACTAATTCCAAGCCTCTCTTGTGTAAAGGGAGGAG
>JAZOLL010000001.1:0-9247 GCA_045653105.1 Eubacteriales bacterium | reverse complement strand
AACTAACCCTTAGGAGGGGTTTATTATATCCATTTAACTATGGAGGCATGAAATATTCCTTTTTTTGTACTCATAGATTATAACACAGGCTATTGATTTTTTCAAGTCTCTGTGATATAATTTTTGTATAAATATTTTTTGGGAGGGGCGGGTATGAAAGCTGTAAAAAAATATATATTTGTGGCGATATGCTCGGCACTCGTCCTCTTTTGGCTCGGATTTATCTTCGGCAATTCCTCGCAGGTGGGCGAGGTGTCGGGTGGACTTAGCGCCAAGATCTGCGATATGATAAACTCCTTGCTTGAGCCCACATTTGGTTTCTCTGTGAGCCATCGGTTCGTGAGAAAGTTCGCGCATTTTGCGGAATACGCGATACTCGCTGCTTTAGTGGCGGCAGACGTGATAGCGTGTGTTCGCGCGTTCACGAAAAGCTCGCGCAAGGTGGCTGCGATATTCTCCTCGCTGGCGCTTCCTTTTGCGTTTTGTGTTGCCCTTATAGACGAGTTTGGAGTGCAGGCATCGACAATCGGCAGAGGACCGTCATTTATCGACGTTCTCATAGACACCTCGGGCGCGCTGCTTGGCACTGCTTTTATAGCCCTCGTATATCTGCTTATCTACCGCCACAAGCGTGAGCGTTCGGCTGAAGTTACAGAGCGGCAAGAGATCTTGAATATTCCAGAGTAAGCTGTCCGATAACGGCGCGGGATGACGGAGATATTCCGTCGCTTGTGACTATTTTGGGCAGTTTTTCTTTTTCTATGCCGTATCTCTCGCAAAGCATCTCGGAAAGCGCGCTACCGAATCTGCGAGTGACAGAAAGTCCCGTCACGTCTATCACGACCGTATCGGGAATTATAAACGAAAAAAGAGTTGAGAGCTCCTCTCCGAGGTGTTCGAGGAGATCGAGCTCACTCGTTATCTCTTTTGCCGCGCGTCTTGGAGCGTGCTTGCCGTTTACAGTTTTTCCGTCAGAGATTATCGTGATATCTCCGTGCTTTTGTGCTCCTACGAGCAGGACGCACTCGTGGGGATAAGTATTGCTTACGTACTCTGCGGCGGCAAGCTTGCGCGAGAATATCGGCATACCGTCGAGTGTGGGCTCTTTGCCCGAGTAAATAATCGCGCTGAGGCAGGTAGATCTTTCTCGCAACGCTCGTGTATGCTCGAAGGTAAGCGAGATAAATGCCGCCTCGTCGATGTCTCTCTGAATGCTTTCGTTTCTCGGTTGAGAGTAGGAAAGGTGGATATTTTCAAGCGCGTCATAAACTGTGGCGGACATAGTTTTATCGCTCATCTCGATTATGAAAAATTTGAAGGTTGCGGACGGGTAGATATGGTCTAGATAGCGACCGCCTTTGTCGTAGTCCTTTGACACTGTGGCATATCCCGCGTCCAGCATAGCCGAGACCACCTTGCCCGCGGTCACAGTGCTCACACCGCAAAGGCTTGCAAGCTCTGTACGGGTGATGCCGCGGTAGGAGAGCAGGGTATTTATTATGAGCGCGAGCTTGTCTCGTTTTATTCCTGATATACAAAGAGGAGTAAGAGTCATTTTGCGATTCCTTTTCCGAGGTTAAAATTCTTCTGCTTGAATTATACTATAGTGCATCTCCTCTGTCAATCCGCTCTTGAAATTTTCAGAGCTTTGTGCTAAAATAATAAAAGATAAACTTTTTGGAGGACTTATGAGCTTTTCAGGTTTTTTGCCGATAAACGCAGCTGACGTGGCGGAGCGCGGTTGGGATCGCCCCGATTTCGTTTACGTCACGGGTGACGCTTACGTCGATCATCCCAGCTTTGGCGTATCTATAATATCAAGAGTACTTGAGTCCGCGGGATTCCGCGTGGCAATACTCTCCCAGCCCGACTACAAGAGCGCGGATGCCTTTCGTGAATTTGGCAGACCCCGTCTCGGATTTCTTGTAACCGCGGGAAACATAGACTCAATGGTGGCGCACTATACGGTCGCAAAGAAAAAACGTACGTATGATTACTATTCTCCCGGCGGCAAGGCGGGACTCCGTCCCGACAGGGCTACTATCGTTTACTGTAACCGTATACGCGAGGCTTACGGTGACGTGCCGATAATCATTGGCGGACTTGAAGCTTCTCTTCGCCGTTTCGCGCATTACGACTACTGGTCGGACAAGATCCGTCGCTCGATACTCGTTGATTCAAGGGCGGATATTCTGACCTACGGTATGGGTGAGAATATAATTCTCCGTCTTGCGCAACTGCTTGACCGCGGTGTGCCGATAAAGAAGATAAGAGACGTCAGAGGCTGTGTGTATATGGCAGCTCCTGAGGACAAGATACACTTTCCCGTTGCCGCCGAGTTCGATTATAACGAGCTCAAGGAGGGCGGAAGAAGATATGCCGAGGCATTTGGCGTTCAGTACAGGAATCAGGACGCGATAAGCGGAGGTGCTATAGTTGAAAGGTACGACGCAAAGGTGCTCGTGCAGACTCCCCCGATGCCTCCTCTTGAGCGCGAGGAGCTTGACAGAGTTTACTCTCTGCCTTACATGAGGACCTATCACCCCTCTTACGAGGCGGTGGGAGGTGTGCCCGCTATTGAGGAGGTGCGCTTTTCGATAACTCACAACCGCGGTTGCTTTGGCGCTTGTAATTTCTGCGCGCTCGCTTTCCATCAGGGAAGGACTGTGCGCTCAAGAAGTAAGGAGAGCGTACTCACCGAGGCTAAAAAGATAACCGAGCTTTCGGATTTCAAGGGCTACATACACGATATCGGCGGTCCTACCGCAAACTTCCGTGAGCCTGCTTGCGAAAAGCAGCTCAAAGACGGTGTTTGCACCACTAGAAAGTGTCTCGCCCCCACACCCTGTAAGAACGTAAAGGTAGATCACCGCGAGTATATGGAGATGATCTCCGAGGTAGAGGCACTGCCGAAGGTGAAAAAGGTGTTTATCCGATCCGGAATCAGATTTGATTATCTTATGCTTGATCCCGATGACAGCTTTTTTGAAAAGCTTGTCAGAGACAACGTCAGCGGTCAGCTCAAGGTAGCTCCCGAGCACTGCTCGTCCGCGGTGCTCAGATGTATGGGCAAGCCGGATTTCAAGGTGTATGAGGGATTCAGAAGAAAGTTCTTTGATATAACCAAAAAGATGGGCAAGGAGCAGTATCTTGTGCCTTATCTTATGTCGAGTCACCCCGGCTCTACACTCAAGGACGCGCTTGAGCTCGCGCTTTGTCTGAAGCGTGACGGCTATGCGCCCGAGCAGGTGCAGGACTTTTATCCCACACCCGGAACGGCATCTACAGTAATGTTCTGTACGGGAATCGATCCGCTCACGATGAAGCCTGTTTACGTGGTTACAGATTATCACGAAAAGCAGCTTCAGCGCGCGCTTCTTCAGTTTAACCGTCCGCAGAACGCTCCTCTTGTGAGAGAGGCTCTCCGTAAGCTCGGCAGAGAGGATCTTATCGGATATACCGCAGAGTGTCTCGTGAGACCCGAGGTCGGCGCAAATCAGGGCAGGGCAGACAAGAGATCTGACAAGAAGCCCGAGCGAAATAACGAGCGAAAGTACGACTCCAAGGGCGACAAAAAGGGCGCTTATAAGCCAAAGAACAGGGACGCTAAAAGCGGACGTCCGAGCGGCGCTCACAAGTCCCAGAAAGCAAGTAAAAACTCCCGAAAACACTGAGGTTTATAAACAAAATAAAAGTGCACAAACAGAAATGTTTTTTGCAAGATATTTTGGATTTTTGTACAAAAATAATCGCTTGACAAATAGATAACAAAGTGATATAATATCTTACTATAACAAGAGGGTTTGATTACTAAAATTCTAAGACCCAGTAATAGTTTGGAGGTATTGTATGGAACTTTTGATGGTTGCCATTGTGTTCTTGGCAGCTGTGATCGCGCTTTTGTTCGCGGCACTTACCGCGAAAAAGGTGTTGCGTTTTTCCGAGGGTACGGATCTGATGAAAAAGATATCAGCGGCTATCCGTCAGGGAGCAAATGCTTATCTTAAGAGACAGTACAGGATAGTTATAATTTTCTTCGCGGTCATGTTTGTACTGCTTGGGGTAATGGCACTGTTCGGTCTCTTGACACCTTACGTTCCCTTTGCTTTCCTTACGGGAGGATTTTTCTCGGCACTTTCGGGATTTATCGGAATGAAGATAGCTACCGCATCTAACGCGAGAACCGCTAACGCGTGCAGAGAGGGGCTTAACAGAGGACTCAGAGTTGCTTTTTCAGCGGGAAGCGTTATGGGCTTTACCGTTGTTGGACTCGGACTTCTTGATATATCGGTGTGGTTCTTCCTTTTGAAGTTCGTCTTTGGTCTCGCTCCAAGCGAAATAACAGGCGCAATGCTCACCTTTGGTATGGGAGCTTCCGCTATGGCTCTGTTTGCGAGAGTGGGCGGAGGAATATTTACTAAAGCTGCCGATGTCGGTGCGGACCTTGTCGGTAAGGTCGAGGCAGGTATTCCCGAGGATGACCCCAGAAACCCTGCGGTCATAGCTGATAATGTCGGAGATAACGTAGGAGACGTTGCGGGAATGGGTGCAGACCTTTATGAGTCCTACGTAGGCTCTATAATTTCGGCGAGTGCGCTTGGAGTTGCGGCACTCAGAGGAATAGAGGCTATGGCTCTTCCGCTGCTTATCGCGGCTGTCGGTGTCATATGCTCGATATTCGGAACTTTTTTGGTCAGAACAAAGGAGGGTGCTACTCAAAAGCAGCTCCTTGGCGCTCTTTCCAAAGGAACTAATTTTTCCGCTATCGTTATAGCTGTAGTTTCATTCCCGCTTGTATATTTCACTCTCGGGAAGAGCAACTGGACCGTTTATTTCGCTATCCTCGCGGGACTTGTCGCGGGTGTTTTGATAGGACGCGCTACAGAGTATTTTACATCTGATAGCTACAGACCCACCAAGGATCTGGCTGCTACCTCAGAGACGGGTACGGCAACGATAATCATAGGCGGTCTCTCTGTAGGAATGATGTCCACTCTTTTACCGATAATCATAGTTGCTGTTTGTGTTCTTGTTGCTTACTTTGTTTCGGGCGGCGCGAACAACGCTGCTTTCGGTCTTTACGGCATAGCCCTTGCCGCTGTCGGAATGCTTTCTACACTTGGAATCACGCTTGCTACAGACGCTTACGGTCCTGTTGCTGATAACGCGGGAGGCATCGCGCAGATGGCGGGACTTGAGGAAGTCGTCAGAGAGAGAACAGATGCTCTCGACTCGCTCGGAAACACCACTGCAGCGACAGGTAAGGGATTTGCTATAGGCTCTGCCGCACTTACGGCTCTCGCGCTTATGGTATCCTACATAGACAAGGTAAATACTATCGACGGTGGGGCACAGCTCATATCCGATCTCAGTCTTACAAATCCTACGGTACTTGTGGGTCTCTTTATAGGAGCTTGTTTGCCCTTTGTATTTGCGGCACTTACTATGAAGTCTGTCGGACGTGCGGCGCAGAGCGTGGTTATGGAGGTCAGACGTCAATTCAAAGAGATAAAGGGGCTTATGGATGGCAAGGCTGACGCGGATTACGCAAATTGCGTTGACCTTTGTACAAAGGCAAGCTTGAAGGAGATGGTACTTCCCACATTGGTCGCTGTGGCAGCGCCCGTTGTCGTAGGCCTTGTGCTTGGATGCACAGGTGTCGTCGGTATGCTTGCAGGCGCTACTGTGTCGGGATTCTTGATGGCAGTATTTATGTCTAACTCAGGTGGAGCTTGGGACAACGCAAAGAAGTATATCGAGAGTGGTGTTCACGGAGGTAAGGGCTCGGGTTGCCATAAGGCGGCGGTCGTCGGAGATACCGTTGGAGATCCTTTCAAGGATACGTCAGGACCTTCTATAAACATACTTATAAAGCTGCTTTCTATGGTGTCTATAGTCTTTGCGGCGATAGTCGTAAACTTCTCTATTCTTTGATAACAACCTTACAGTTGAATATACAGCCGCAAGAATGTTTCTTGCGGCTGCTTTTTTTGTTCATATAGTTGGCATTTCTGCTTATAAAACTGACAAATGTAATAAAAATATTAAAAAAGCAAAAAAGGTATGTACTTTTTTTGGAAAATGATGTATAATAGACGTAGTATGTGGGAGTATGCCTATATTTCCCGTAAAACAGAGAAAAGCGAGGTGCTTTTGAATGCTTGTAGGATTTGCTGAAGTTGAATTTACACCAGAGCGCGGTCTTATGCCCGGTCAGATGGAAGCGCTTTATGCCGAGGGTACGAACGGCGGTCTTTTTGCAAACGCTGCGGCGTTTACAAACGGCGGTGAGTCGGTCATTCTTATCTCGATGGATCTGCTCAGCTTTACACCCGCATTTGCAAAGACGATAAGAGAGCGCGTATCCGAAAAGACAGGTGTTCCATTCAACAATATTCTTGTTTGCGCTATACATACTCACACAGGAACTCAGAGTGACGAGTTTATCTGGCTCTGTCCCGCAGGTCCTGAGGTGGCGCAGAACAACATAAACAAGGCGATCGAGGCGGCGATGACCGCTTGGGAGAACAGAGTAGAGGCATCTGTCGGTGCACTCAGATTCTATAACACCAAGTACAATTTCTGCCGCGACTGGGTAGGCGAGGACGGAAACGTCAGAACAAATCCCGGACTTCGCGACCATCCCGAGTACAGACTTCGTCCCGCAGGAATAGCGGACAACTCTGTAAACGTTATGAAGGTTACCGACACTGACGGAAAGATAAGATGCATACTTGTAAACTATGCAAACCACCCCGACTGTTATATCGGCGAGAGAACAAAGTTCTGCGCTGACTATATAGGATATATGAGACGCGCACTGAAGGCGGAGTACGGCGAGGACGTTATAGTTCTCTTCTTCCTCGGCCCGTCCGGTGACGTAAACTGCATAGATTTCAAGAATTTCACACACAGAGATTACTATATGAGAGGCTCGGGACTCAACGCTCCCCAGATTATCGGAGAGGGACTTGCGGCAGACATTATCGCTCAGGATCCGAGAACCTACTATAATGATTCGAATGCCAAGATACAGGCAAGAGCAGAGACTATCTACGTGCCTAAGCGCTATGCTCCTATCGAAAAGGTAGAGTGGGCAAAGTCGGTCGAGGATAAGCTGGATACCCTCACTCCAACCGAGCACGCGTATGCGATAAACTATCTTTTCCCCGAGGATCGCTCGGTAAAGACCGTGGATCTCGAAATACAGACTATCCACATCGGTCCTTGGGCGATAGTCGGTATTCCCGGTGAGGTCTATAGTGAGATAGGACACAGAATAAAGGCAATATCTCCTTATTCGCACACATTTATCTGCTCGCTCGCAAACGGAACGAGAGGATACATCTGTACGGATAAGATACTCGATACCGCGGCATATCCCGCACAGCCCAGCAAGTGCAACTCCTGTACAGGCAAGGGAACAGCTGACGCGATAGTGAATAGCGCTATCTCGATGCTTGAGGATATGAACAGCGAAACCTAAATCTTTAGAAAGGAAAGGCAAAGAATGAAAGCGATTATAAATACAAATATCGTAATGGCTGACCATATGATACCTAACGGCGCTATCGTTATGGACGGCGACAGAATAGTTGATTTCGGAAAGAACATCAAGGTAGGCGCGGCTGAGTGCATCGATGCCAAGGGTATGTTTACAGGCCCCGGTCTTATCGATATCCACACTCACGCGGGCAACAATGTGTTCTTTTCGGACGATCCCGTAACCGCCTCAAGAGCGCTTCTTGAGAGCGGAGTTACAGACGTGCTTCCCACACTTTATTTTTCTATGAATGAGTCCCAGCTTATTGAGGCGGCGGGCGTTATACAGAAGGCAAAGGACAGCGGAGCCGCTGACAACATCCTCGGCTTCTACATGGAAGCGCCTTATATGAACCCCAAGTTCGGCTGTGACAGAGAAAACAATCCCTGGAAGGGCGATATCCGCCGTGAGGACTACAAAAGGCTTCTCGAGGAGATCGGCGACAAGGTTTACGTTTGGGGCGTTGCTCCCGAGCGCGAGAACATAGAGATGTTTATGAAGGACGCAAAGCTTGCTAACCCCAAGTGCGTGTTCTCCGTAGCTCACAGTGAGGCTGATCCTTATCAGGTGCAGAAGGTCATGCCCTACGGACTCAAGCTTGCAACACACCACACAAATGCAACAGGAACTCTCAACAAGTATCCCGAGGTTCGCGGTGTATGTGTTGACGAGGCTGTATGGTACAATGACGAGATATACGCAGAGCTTATCTGCGACAAGGTAGGTATTCACGTTGATCCCTATATGCTCCGTCTTGTCAAGAAGATCAAGGGAGAGGACAAGATAATCCTCATCTCCGACGCTTACGTCAGCGACGGACCCGTGCCCCCCGGATATGACGGTGTAGACGACATCGGATTTGACCATTCAGGTGAGATCGCAGGCTCTAAGATATTCCTTGCAAACGCTTGCAGAAATATGATGTACCACACGGGCGCATCGCTCTGTCAGGTATTTAAGTTTGCCGCAATCAACCCCGCAAAGATGCTCGGACTTGAGGACAGAGGAGAGATCGGAGTTGGCAAGATCGCAAACCTTATCGTAACAGACGCGCTCTTTGATGTAAAGCACGTATTCTTAAAGGGAAATCAAATCAGATGATTTGAACATAAATAAAAAATTTTAATATAAAGGAGAAAACACAAAATGGCATTCATTACTGATCCCGCAACAAAGTTTGACTTTCAGCCTGCTGATTTTGTTCCTTTCAAGGACAAGGCAGTATGCGAGTACGTTCGCAGCCTGAGTGGCAAGGATCTCGAGAAGAGAGAGGCTTGGTGGCACCCTGAGTTCGAGGTTAAGGTTATGATGAACCCCCACCCCGTACTTATTTCCACACTCTTCACACGCCTTAAGGCAGCTAGTGAGGCTGGCAAGAGCTTCACAATGATCCTCGGTAACCCCGAGCCCGACACCTACATTCCTCTTGCACAGCTCATCAACTACTTCAAGGTTGACTGCTCCAAGGTTCACCTTGTAGCTGAGGACGAGTGGGCTGACCAGGATGGCAACATCGCTCCCATTACATACGAGGCAGGCTTTGCTCACTCTATGATCAAGTACCTCTACAACGAGATCGACGAGAAGCTCCGTATGCCTATGGAGAACGTTCATTTCCCCACAAACGCTAACATCAAGGATTACTCCAAGATCATCGACGACATCACCGAGGGAACAGGTGCAGATATCGCATCCACATCTCCC